>NZ_DCOI01000022.1:0-2673 GCF_002322895.1 Empedobacter sp. UBA1574
TACGCAAACAGTAAAACATTTAACCATGCCCCTCAACTTTTTGACACTCGCCTCCAAATCATATGACATTTTTATGACTATTTTTCAATATTCAAATACATTTTATGACTCTAAAATCTCAATTCTCATATCTAACATCTACATAATACATAATACATAATACATAATACATAATACATTGTACATTTCCTCCTCCCTCAATACTAATATCTCATATCTCATATCTCACTTCTCACATCTAATATCTAAAATCTAATATCTAATATCTAATATCTCACATCTACATCCTTAGCAATCATTCCCCTTCATCACCTACCAATTTCGTTCATGGATAACCATAAATTAACCTCTTCAAATCATTCCTCATAATTTCGAACTGTTGCTGAACCAAATCAAATAAAGTTTAATTTAAAATCTATTAAAAATGGGAAAAATTACAGATTCTCTATTGTCGGGTACGCGAGGACGTACAGGACGAATTGTTGTTTCGAATATCGAAGGAAATGAAATTTCTCGTATACGACCACGAAAATCAAATCGTATACCAACGCCAAAACAACAAGTCATAAAAGACAGATTCAATTTTGCTGTGCAGTTTATACAAGGGTATAAAGCATTGGCTAAAACCTATTACGGAAAAAGAGCTGGTTTAAAATCGCCTTATAATCAAGCCATGGCAAATTTATTACAATCTATGCCTTGTAATATGGATACGTTAACCTTTTCTATTGATTATGATGCTATTCAATTCACAAAAGGTAATTTACTCGAACCACAACCTGTAAATATTATTGCAGACGATCCACTATCGGCAACGATTACATGGACCAATAATGCAACAGAACTTGTGGATCAAAATGACACCTTGGTTATATTGTATGTAGAAGATGGGAATACAAAAGCACAATCAACGGTTGTACAAACAACTGTAAAACGCTCCGAAGAATCCTATGTACTCCAATTTCTACCCAAATATCAAGGAACAGATATACATGTATGGATGAGTTTTTTATCCGTCATAAAGCAAGACGCTGCACCATCTATTTACTTAGGTCAAGTCACTGTACTTTAATCACTTCCCCTCTACTTTTGGAGGGGATTTTTGTTTATATTATAATTTATTGTATATTAGACAAATACATCTTTACTACAACCATTTTCAATTTTAATTTTTAAGCGTATGAAAATTGAAGTATATGAAGAATATATCAAGTACCTGAACTTTTTTATTCATCGATATGGAGATGTAATCAAGAAAAATGAACCACAAGTCGAAGCAAAACAAGATATCCTAAACAAACAGTATATGCAAATGATTGAATATGCATTTGGCTTTATTCAAAAAATCAATTTGTTTGCGATACAAGATTATCAATCACAGATTTTGTTTATTCCGCAATTAATCTTTTACTTCAATGACCTCTGCGAATGTCCACGTCCCCCAACCTTATCAATAGATTTTAATGTTGACATAGAAGCACTTTACAAACTTTTAAAAAACAACACACAAATTACTTATAATCAAAACCAATATTTTCCTTTTCTTATTGATATTTCAGGTTTATCACACGGTTACCATCATCTCGCTGGTTTTGTTCACCGACACAAACAAGATCAATTTGCGTATTATTGTGTTTCGATCCAAGTCAAAAGTCAAGAATTAAAGGAGAACTGGAAAAAATTTTATCATATTCCCATTCAAAAGCTCAAATTAATTTACAAAGAATGCCTGCAAAAGAACCAAACACTTTATGCTTTTGCAGCAGATACGGAATTTACTTACTATGAAATTCAGAAAGGATTCAACTACTATTTCAACTGCTCCTTTTCGGAATACGAACAAAAATTAAAAATGTTGAAAGCCTTAGAATTGATCATGTTTACCAATGCTCCATTCAAGGACATTACCATTCAAAGTGGTTTCTCCACTTATACTACCTTAAAACGTACATTTGCGAAACACCAAATTCCTTTAAAAGAAATCCCTCGATTAATTATCTAAACTATCGAAGTACAGTCACCACTGTCTTCTCGATGTTCGATGAGTTTATAGGTTAACGGTCTTGGTATAAGTTTTACGCTTAACGTTTTACGTATTTTTTTTAGTTTTACGTGACACGTATTAAGTTCTACGTTTTTATTTTTATTCTTATTAATATTCAAATCCTTTTTTAACAAAGAATTTATAAACCGTCATTGCTGAAAAGTAGAGTTTCAATTCGGTGTAGTGTGCGATATGTTTACGTAATAAGTTTTACGTTTTACGTTTTCATCCTTTTTCAATATTCAAATCCACTTTTTATAACATTTGAAATTAAAAGGAGGAGCCATGGTATGGCTCAGGTAATACTTATTTCTTTTTTTCATTTTTTGCTCATCCAAAAAACATTTGAGATTAAGAGGAGGAGCCACTGTGTGGCTCAGGTAATTCAACTAACTAAATTATCTCCATATAGTTGGCAACTCGCTTCACTCAGACACTCCAACTTTTTTTATTCCAATAATTTAGAGTTGAATTGCATTTCGATTCTAAATCGTCGGATTTTTCTAATTCTTTTTCAATATTCAAATCCAATTTTTATAACATTTGAGATTAAAAATTCTTTAATGTCACTTTTTACTTGACTAAAAAGTAACCAAAAAGTCAAGGCCGTAAACCTCTCTACTAAAAAT
>NZ_DCOI01000022.1:2850-3098 GCF_002322895.1 Empedobacter sp. UBA1574
ATCTTTTTAGTGCGTGAGATGAGAATTGAACGTCGAAAATCGCAGTCTTGACGTTTTTGGTTCGTTTTTGCGTCAAGGTAAAAATGAACATAGTTAAGCATTTAGCGAGTAATTGTTATTTATCGTCTAAGTCTTCGATACAACGTTTTACAAACGTCACTCTGACTGACGATAAAAGAAGCAGAAATGAATTTAGCGAGTAGTCGTTATTGACCGACTTGTAAGCATTATACCTAAGCTCCACTGGA
>NZ_DCOI01000022.1:3129-5788 GCF_002322895.1 Empedobacter sp. UBA1574
AGTAATGAATAAAAATGAATGAATATAGTTTTTCATAATCCTTCTTTTTAATTAAAATTCGTAGTCACTTTTAATACGGGCACTGAGGCAATCGAAGTGCAGAATCTTTTGTCACTTTTTTTCGTCAAAAAAACTAACGAAAAAAGACTTGGCCGTAAACCTCTCTACTAAAAATGCCCTCATTCCACTAAAGATTTTAAAAACCCTACGGGCTAAAACCTTTTTAACGCTCCATTCAACCATTTTCTTAACGTGAGAGTTTTAATGCCGGTTTTTCATCTTTTTTCAATATTCAAATCCACTTTCAACAAAGAATTTATAAATCGTCATTGCTGAAAAGTCGANNGACTTGTAAGCACAGACTTGACTTTTTTGGTTCGTTTTTGTGTCAAGACAAAAATGAATGTAAAATTATTAATCATGACTTTCATCTTTTTGTCTATCTCAACTCATCTCAGAAGCTCATCCTTAATCTGAATACATAATACTTTATACATTTTACTTTATACTTTATACATCACAACTACTACATTTCACAAATCTAAAATCTCAATACTCACATCTCAATTCTCACATCTAAAATCAATCCTCTTTCTCAACCTTAGTCTTAATCTCAAATACATATTACTTTTTACATTTTACAAGTCTCACATCGAATCTCGTATATCGAATATCTAACATCTACATCCTTAGCAATCATTCCCCTTCATCACCTACCAATTTCGTTCACAGCTCGTCAGGTTTCAATCACTTAAAGCTATTCAGTCTACATTCGAATTGTTGCTGAACCAAGTCAAATAAAGTTTAATTTAATCACGTTATTCATTCTACTCATTTCAACTATACAACCATCATTTCGACTGGAATTCTGAAAGAATTTTGTAACGAGGAAAAGGTTTTGACGTAATTCAAAATAAGAATAAACATTAAAAAAATTTAACTTAAGAATTCGTATTATTATATCGTTCAGCAAAATAGGATTATCAGATTATAAATAACCTTATTATATAAAATATTGTAACATCTTCTAAATCTGATTTTTAGAATCGAAAAATAAATATTATTCTTTAATCAATGCTAAATTATCACTCTTTAATTTTATTTTCAACCAGTTATGCAATAGATTTTCATCAATTTCTTGTTCTGAATGATATATCACTATTGGTTTTGCTTTTAAACTATCACTATAATGTTGAATAATCCCAAAATAAACATAACGTATTGAAGGAAACAAGGATTTTATTTCACGTTCAGTAGTAGCATCTCCAATTTTTTTTTGTTCTATTTGTGTTTTTAATTGTTGTATTTGTAAATCTTTTTCTGTTACGTTTAGCTGATTTTTATTTATTTCACTTAATATTTCTTGTTTTAAATCACTATTATTTTGTCGAACAACTAAAGTTGTATTCTCTAAACCAAAATCCGCTAGCTTATTATTAAATTCTTTTATTTGTAAACTATCATATTTCTCTGTTAAAAATGCAAGTTCAATACGTTTTGGATTTGATCTAAAGTTTACATTTTTATAAATAATAGTTTTACCTTTCAACTGAAACTCTTTTTGGATAAATGTATTTACGTTTTGTGTATATCTTTTTTCTTGTAATAGATTATAGGCTAGATAGAAACTAGGTAAAATTAATAAAGACATCAAAACAGTTATAGTTAGTCGTACTTTTTTGTCTAGTGCAGGGTTTTGGGTTTGTATTGGCTTATATTTCAAATATTTCAATACCAAAAATGTAGATAAGGCAATAAAAAAACAATTTATACTATATAAATATAATGCACCCGCTAAAAACTTAAAGTTGAGAGTTGCTAAACCAAAACCTGCTGTACACAATGGTGGCATTAATGCAGTAGCTATTGCTACCCCTGGTATTGGGTTACCTTTCTCAATTCTTGTTATTGATATAGCTCCTACGACACCTCCAAAAAAAGCAATTAGGACATCATAAATTGTAGGCGATGTTCTGGCTAATATTTCTGACTCTACTTCTTTAAATGGGCTTAAATAAAAATATAAACACGAAACTACCAATCCAGCTAATGTTGCAATAAACAAATTCTTAGTAGATCGCTTTAATAGGGTAAAATCATAAGTTGCTAATGCAAAACCAGAACCTACAATTGGTCCCATTAAAGGTGAAATTAACATAGCTCCTATAATAACTGCTGTTGAATTAACATTTAAACCTATTGAAGCTATCAAAATAGCACATGCTAAAATCCATAAATTTGCTCCTTTAAATGAGATATTACTTTGTACATCCTCTTTGACCTTATTCTTATCTTCTTCTCCAATATGTAGATTGAGCAATTTGTATATTCTATTCATAGACATTTTATTGATATTAATTGTCGTACTTCATCACTACGTAGGCATTAAATATAATTATTTTAGTTTTGATTTTAGTATTTAATAAGGTGTTTTTACTTTAAATGAATATCAAGTCTATTTAGATTATAAAATTTTTCTCATTCCCCTAATTTTTGATTTAGATCGGGATCATTAGTATAGCTTAAAAGTTGATAGAACTCTTTTTTTATCAGTTAAATGAGATGGTTCAATTTTTCCATTTAACCAAGGTCTTCCTACTTTTATAAACCTGTGTCTCATTCTTAAATCTTAAACATACCAATGAAATTTTGATTGAAA
>NZ_DCOI01000022.1:5876-124610 GCF_002322895.1 Empedobacter sp. UBA1574
TCATGATAACGTTCTAAATACAATTTAATTCGCCAAGTCCCTAATTTATGTTCTTTTCGAAGTTCTAATACTTTATTTACAATTTCTTGCTTGATTTGATTGGGAAATGTACGAGTTATTGTTTTCTTTCTAAGTAAACCTTCTTCTCCGTATTCATCATATGCCTATTTCCATTTATAACTACATTTTGTTATCTGATCAAATAATCGAGAATTAAAAATTCGAGTAAGTATTATTAATTTATTTTACTACTTTTTCTCAAAATCAAGTAGCCTAATACTCCAGCAATTAAAGATGTTAATAAAACGGCTAATTTAGCTTCATCAATTAATATTTCACTATTAAATGATAAATTAGATATAAATATAGACATCGTAAAACCGATACCAGCTAATAATCCTACACCTAAAATATGGTTTAAATTACTCCCTTCTGGTAACTGACCAATGCCAAATCTTGAGCAAATAATGGAACTTAATACAATACCTATTGGTTTACCAACTAATAAACCTAATAAAATACCTAATCCTAAAGGAGAGCTTAATCCTTCAAGCATCTCGTTATAAATAGTTATATTAGTATTAGCAAATGCAAAAATTGGAATAATAATAAAGTTTACAGGCTTTACTAAGGCATGTTCTAATCGTTCTAATGGCGATTCTTGATCAGTATTATTTGTTGGTAAAGTCATTGCTACTAATACACCTGCTATTGTAGCATGTATACCCGAATGATGTACAAAATACCATATAAATATTCCTGGAATCAAATATAAATAAGGATTCTCAACGTTTAATCTATTCATTAACACTAATACTCCTAGGCCTACACCCGCATACATTAAATACACTAAGTCTATACCTGATGAATAAAATAAAGCTATCACTAAAATAGCTATCAGATCATCCACTATAGCTAATGCAGCCAAAAAAATCTTTAAACTTATCGGAATCCTTTTGTCTAACAATGATATAACTGCTAATGCAAATGCAATATCTGTAGCCATAGGAATTCCCCATCCACCTGAAGTATCCAAACCTATATTAAAATATATATATATTAACGCAGGCACTATCGCACCACCCATTGCTGCTAAAATAGGAAGAATAGCTTTTTTAGGTGATGATAGTTCACCTTCTACAATTTCTCTTTTTATTTCTAGACCTACAAGTAAGAAAAAAATAGCCATTAATCCATCATTAATCCACATGCTTGTACTATACTTTAAATGAATCCAACTATTTTCGACTCCAAATTCATAAGATAATACACTTTTTAATGTGTCACTTAAAGATGAATTAGCTATAATTAAAGAAATCAGTACGCATAAAAAAAGGAGGAAACCTCCAAAATTACTCGACTTAATAAATTCTTTGAATATTTTTAAATTGATAGAACTAGCCATAATTTAACTTTTATTATTTTAGAGCAAGATAATAAAAAATATGCAACTTCATAAATTGGCTTTCATTGGGTAAAATATCGTCATCTCATACTAACATTTCTGGCAATAAAAAAGTTATATTCTAAAAACAACTAAACCTTAACATAATTTCTAAAGCAATTCATCAATAAATCCCCATTTTGAGTGGAATTCTAAAAGAATTTTGTATCGAGAAAAAGGTTTTCAAATAATCTGGTTAAAATAAGACTACCTTATATAGAACAATTCTAAAACTCATCAAAAATGAGAGGTTTTTCAAAAAAATGAGTTCTATTTTTAAAAAATGAGTAGAATTAACAAAAATTGGTCTGTTTTTTCTAAAAATAGGTATTGACTTGCTCAATAACTTCTCTGAACTTTGTATAGCATTAACCGTTAACCCTTTACCGTTAACCGTAAAACACAAAAACATGAGAAAATTAATACCTATTATACAAACACTCATCTGCTACCTTTTTATTGTTTTATTTGTCTATGCAGCAGTCAGTAAGCTTATCGATTTTGAGACTTTTCAAACGCAATTGGGACAATCACCCTTATTAGCTAGTTATGCGATTCCTATTTCGTATGGAATTATTGCTATAGAACTTGTAACAGCAATCTTTTTGATGTTTGAACGGTTCCGAGCATTCGCTTTACAGATTTCACTTTTCTTAATGGTGATGTTCACGACCTATATTATCATTATTCTACATTTCACGGCATTTACTCCTTGTTCTTGTGGTGGTGTTTTAGAAAAATTGGGATGGACAGAACATCTCATTTTTAATGGTGTATTTGTAGGATTGGCTTTAATTGGCGTTAGAATAACAAACATCTCTCAAACATGGAGAGGTTATGTAATTCAACAATTCTTTCTTATTTTAATTGGAATTGTTAGTGTAACCATTTTATATGGTTTATCAGAAAAGAAATCTCAGTATAACAATGCGTTTACGCGTAAATACATTCCGCATTTAGCAGAAAAACAAACTACTCTCGATTTAGAATCAACAGGTTATTATATAGCAGGTATTGATAGTTGTTATCTCTATTTAGCCAATACAGAAACACCTTTATTTCTTAAAAGGTATGATTATCTCGCTAATCAAATAAAGGATATAAAACTAGAAATTGATCAATATAAACTGCCTTACAAAAGAGTGATTGCTTATGTACATACACCTTATTTTTATTTAGGAGACGGTTCAGTTGGTATTTTACTTCGGGGTAGAATTGACGATTGGAAAGCAAAAACCATTTCTAAAGGAGATGTATATTATAATCAATTTGTGGTCGCAGATTCTTCTAAGTTTGGGATAGCAACTTATAGTACCAAAGTAAAAGCAAATGTATTGGGATTGTTATCAGCGCATCATCTTCAACTTAACTATGGTAGTCTAGAAAAACAACTTGATGGTACATTTGAGTCGGACGGCACATTACTATGGAATTCCCAATTGAAAAAGTTTATTTACGTCTATTACTACAAAAATCAGTACCTCGAATTTGATGCTGCGTTAGCTGAAATGAAAACAGGGTATACCATTGATACTATTTCTAAAGTTCAGATTGATGTAGCCTATTATAAAAAAACACAACAATATAAACTAGGTCCGCAAACCTTACTTGTAAATAAATTAGCCTCTACTTATGGTAACCAACTCTATATATCGACTGATCGATTAGGTAATTTCGAACAAAAAATAGAAGGAGCAAGCATTATAGATCAATATGATTTGGTGAACAAAAGCTATACTCATAGCTTTTACCTCTACCATTCACCCAAAAAGCAACTTAGAAATTTTAGCATTTACAAAAACAAAATATTTGCGATTGTAGATCATGAACTTTATATCTATAATAAAAGAAAATAAATCGTTGCGCAACGCAGGGGAAGACTGAAAACCTGTACAATAGAGTAAGTCACCACATTAAAATTATATAAAATGAAAACAAATTTTCTAAAAAAAGCGCTACCAATTGGGGTAGGAATGATGGCTGTTGCTTTTGCATTTGCCACTGAAAGTAAAACTTCTCAAAACAATGAAGAAGAAGTATTAATGACAGGATATATTTACAATTCTGCTACAAATCATTGTGATGAAGTAAAGGTTGATTGTAATTTAACGGGGAGCATACCATGTACTATTGGTGAAATTGGAAATGAACAAGATGTTTTTGAGTTGAGAGATTCTTCAGAAACATCTTGTACGATTCCTTTATATCGTCAATAAATATTTAAGTTTAATTTAAATAGGAACGGAGCATCATGCTCCGTTCTTTTATTTTAAATACGTATCAAACCAATTTAAAATTGAGTTAGATAGAAAAAGTTGATTTTGTTTTTTTGTTAAAGTATGTTCTTCATCATCAAACAATAACATTTCTCCTTCTTTTCCTAATCGATTCATAGCCATAAATAAATAAGTACTTTGATTAGCATTAATATTGGTGTCTTTTTTTCCTGTCCAAAGTAATAAAGGTATTTTTAGTTTTTCGATATGATACAGAGGCGAGTTTTTGAAATATTGATCTTTTATCTTGTAAAAACTATCTCCCATACGGAACTGAAAACTTTCTAATCGCCACAATTGATTAGTGGAAAATGAAACACTAATATCATGGTAAAAACTAACTAAATCAGTCACAGCAGCCCCAGCAACGGCGGTTCTAAACAATTTTGACTGTGTAGCAATAAAGGCTGTTTCATATCCACCAAATGAATGTCCAATTAAACCAATTCTTTTTTGATCAATTGTCGACAGTTCTACTGCTTTTTTTACGGCATTTTCTACACTTACCAAAGCAGAACTACCTGGGTTACCAATTTCATACTCTATATCGGGTAACAAAACAAAGTACCCTTTTGTAATGTAATTAAGAATATTAAATCCATCTTTAGCGTATAATGTTGGAATAGTAAACTCATTTACTTTTTTCGATGTGTTTTCGTAAATGTACACAACCATAGGATATGCTTTAGTAGAATCGTACTGAGAAGGGTATAAAAGAGCCCCATTCATCACGTTTCCATTTATAGATGTATAGTTTATATTTTTAGAAAAACCTAAGTCGTATTCGCTTAGCTTAGAGTTACTTTTGTAAACAAGACGCGTTGTATGATTAGTGGAAAGTTCATGAATTGAAGGTGATTCATTGTATTTTGCTTTTCTATAATACAATTTATTTTTGTTGCTATCACTGTAAATTTGATTGATTTCGGCATCCGTACTAAAAGAATGTATCACTTTTCCCTTTTTTAAAATCGCTATTCCATGTGACTGATCATCTTTATGGTGTTTAATAATCAGTGGTTTATTCATGTCAATACTACGATTTGATGAGTTCGTTAAATTAATAGATGCCAAACGATTATACTCTTCTTTTTGTTCTCCAAAGGTGATTTGCTTTACTTCATTTTTATCTATACTAAACTGCCACAAATCATAGGTTGACGTTAGTAGAATAGATTTTCCATCCTCTGACCAATAGGGCTGATCAAAAGGCGGTTTGTCAGAGTCTGCTTTAGTTCTATCATAAAAAAATTGAGAAAGGCTTGTTGTTAGTTTCTTATGCGTTTGTTTTTTTACATCATACAAATTCCAGTTATTATTTTTAAAATAAGCAATGTATTTTCCGTTTGGAGAAACGGAAATAAAATTAGGATTAGTATACAGACTATCAATTATTTTATATGATTTTTTTGATTGATAATCATTTAAATAAACATCTGCAATCTCAAAATATCTATACTGTGGTTCATACTGTTTTCTATCAAATGTCAAAGCAAAAGGGACATGATTTTCAAGAGAAAATTGTTTTCCTTTTATTTCCATAACAGTATTGTGCTCATCTACAGACCAAATTAATCGTTTATACGCATCCTGTATTTTTATTCTTTTATCTTTGAGGTAATCCCACGTATCATTGGTAGACCACTTTTCAATTCCTTTTAAAGAATCTTCGGTACTTTTTTCATTTAGTTGAAATTCAATATACTTTCCATCCGCTAATACACGAACAGATTCATCAAAAAAGTAATGAGAAGGATTTATTTTCAACCAATCTTCTAAATTGATGAAATTCAGCCTTTTTGTTTGGAATGCATAACGAACTATTTTTCTCTTTTCATTTTCATTTTCAAGAAATGAAAAATAATACCCATTTTTACTCCAATTATTTAGAGGAGATCGATCATTAAAAATGAATGTACCTGTATCACTTGATAGCTGATCAATAGCCTCTAATTTTGAGCTATAAAAACCAACTGTTTTTTCATCCTTAGAAAGAATTGCTAATGTAGATGAAGCAGGGCTCCAACTAAAGTTGGAAACATCATGCTTTGTAACAAATTTTTCCGTCTTGGTATCGAATAACGTTAAAATATCATCAGCTGATAAGTAAGCAAGCTGTTGACTGATTGCGTCAAATTCTACTTTTCGAATTGGTTTATTCAATACAAGAACGCTTTTCGAATTTCTTAAATCGATTATTTCAAGTTTGCTTTCACTTAAAAGGATTGCAAAATGTTCGTTATTAGAAAATAAACTCTTTTTTGTATTTTCTCTTTCTATTACATTTGAGGTTGAAGGATGAAATAATCGGACGATATTCTTACCTGAGAAGAACTCAGAGGTTTCAATCCAATTTCCGTTAGCACTAATATTACGAATTGTTGTATTAGTAGACCATATACTGTCTAAATCGTGTGTATATGTTTTCTTATTTATCACTTGACCAAAGACGTTGTAGGTCGAGAGAACAAATCCCAATAGGATGAGGAATATTATTTTACTTATTTTTTCCATTGGTACTAATTCTGTTGTTTGTATGAATGCCTTTTTATGATGTTGTATTTGTAGTACAAACTCTTAATAGCCTTGGTTTTGTGGTAATAGATTTGGATTAATTAAAAGTTCAGCTTCTGGTATAGGTAATAATACATCTGTTGCTTTCCAATTGGGTTTTATGGGACTTAAGACTTGATCTGCCAATTTCCATCGTTTCAAATCAAACCAACGATGGCCATGTTCTGTAAACAATTCATGTTGACGTTCCGTTACAATTGCTTCAAAAATATCTTGAGAAGATGAAGTTGTGATAGGTGTTAATCCAGCTCTTTTTCGAATACTATTTATATCCTCTTTTGCTCCATTCAAATTGCCTAATCTCAATCGTGCTTCAGCTCGAATTAAAACCTGTTCAGCAAGTCTAAAAACAATGGTATATTCTTTACTTGTTGTTGTCGCATACTTTTCTTTGTATTTGAAGGGCATTACCCAATTTTTCCCATTAGTAGTAATTTGTTTTGTCCATTGTTGTTTTCTCAAATCAGTTGGCTCAAAAGATTCAAATAGTTGAGGGGATAAAGATGCATTAGGAGGAGGACCAGCCTCAAAAATGTATATACCACCTTCATTAGAATTTCCACCTTCAGCTTTAGCTTTTAATTGGAATAGTGTAGAACGACTTTCTTTCAAAAACTCTTTATTTAACTCATTCTCTAATTGAAATTTACCTGAATTAATAAGTTCAGACGACTCAATTTCAGCTTTTTCCCATTGCTCTTGGTAGATGTATAGACGTGCTAATAATGCAGTAATGATATATTTGTTCGCCCTAAGATTGCTTGTAACCGATGTAAGCTCACCTAATTGTTGTTTAGATTCAATAAGATCTTCTTCAATTTTAAGAAGTACATTTTGATGACTTGTTTTTGAACTTTTCTGATTAATGGTATAATCTGTTGTGGTAATAAATGGAATATCTCCAAATAAGTTAGTTAAATAAAAGGATGCTAACGAACGGATAAATAGTGCCTCAGCTTTGTATTGTTTCTTTTGCTCTTTTGTCAATCCATTTGATTTTTCTACACCTTCTATTACCGCATTGCATTCGTATATTACTTTATAAGAATTTGTCCAAATCCCTTTTACACCGTCATTTGTTGGGATAATTTGATGTCTGTAAAATAAGTCCGTACCGCTATTAGCAGTAGCATAACTATCCAACTCGTCTGAGTAAATTCCCATGTAAAAACCAGCACTAGATAAATTTCCAGCTATTAAGCTGTTATCACGTAATAATGCATATAAAGTAGTTACAGCGGCTTGTGCCGTTTGGTTTGTTTCAAATACATCTGTTTGGTTCAATTGCCCTTTTGGAGAATCTAATTCCACAAAATTCTCACAACTTATTATCGTATTTCCCATTAGGAAAACGAATAAAGAATAGCTTACTATGTTTTGATATTTTTTCATAATTGTGTCATTAAAAATTAGCTTTAAATCCTATCGAAATTCTTCTCAAAGAAGGTAGATACCCAGTATTTTGTTCCGGATCACCATATTTATACTTACTCCATGTCCATAGGTTTTGACCTTGAGCATAAATCACATATTGATTGGACTGATTTTTACTTAGAGGAAGTTTATAAGACAATGAAACATTTTTCAATCGAATAAAAGACGTATCGGTTACCATTGCATCGCTACTATTGTAATTAGAATAGGCAATACTAGCTGCTTGATTTGCTCCGCTCGAGTAATTTTGTAAATTCCCATTTACCACAGAAAAAGGCTGATTACTCATTGTACCTGGCATAGCATAGCTATAGAATTCATTAAATCCTTTTTTCTTAACGAATTGGAAAAAGAGCTCGACATTAAAGTTTTCATACGAAACAGAATTAGAGAATCCACCATAAAAAGAAGGATCTAATGATACAACTTGTTGTTTATCTTCTATGGCGGTTATCTTACCATCTCCATTATAATCAGTAAACTCATACAAACCAGTAGTTGGATTAATCCCTTGCAGATGATACATTTTCTTAGTGTTCAATGATTTTCCAATCACATACATATTTGCATAGGAGGTGTTTTCTAAACCTTCAAATGCCACCAATCTATTTTTAGGAATAGTAAGATTAAAAGAAGTAGACCAGTTGAATTTAGCAGATTTTATAGGAACAACCTGCAAATCCATTTCCCAACCTTTATTTTCTACAACCGCATTCAAATTCGCTTGTATAGAGGTAAACCCCGTTATAGTGGGCAAGCTATAGCCAACTAATTGGTTACTTGATCGGTTTTGATAATAATTCAGCGTTAGATTAATTCTATTTTTTAGGAATGCTGTTTCTAAGGCAAATTCTAACTTTTTATTTTTCTCCCACGAAAAATCAGGATTATACAAACGTGCTGTTGTCAATAGTATATTTCCATCATATCCATTTTGACTGATGTTATAGGTATTTAGGTATTGATAATCTCCAATTTGATCATTTCCTGTTACCCCATAGCTTCCTCTCAATTTCCCAAAACTTAACCATGATACGTCACGTAGAAAACTTTCTTTCGAAAAAAGCCAAGCAGCACCAACTGCACCAAAATTTGCAAAACGATGATTAGGACCAAATCGGCTCGATCCATCTCGTCGTCCTGTCAAGTTAACGAAGTATTTTTCGTGTAGATTATAATTTACTCTTCCATACAGAGCAGCATATTTATATTGCTCTTCAGTATCCTTGTATATCGTCACGTTTTTAGCCGCGCTTAATACATTCATTAACTGGTTGTCTGTAAAACCATTTGCCATAATCACCAACTTAGTTGTTGTTTGGCTATTTAAAGTCCCACCAACTAATACGCTTAGTTTACTCGAAGCAGTTAAATTAAATTTAGCATCCAATTGGGGTTCTATTAACCACCCTTCATGATGACCAGAATTTTTTGTCATGTTAGATTGTTGACTTGTAGCACCAAAAGAAGGATTGCGAATGGTATGTGGATTAAGTTGACTATCATCTAAATCTGATCGATTGTATCCGACATTAGATCGTAAAACAATATTATCCATCAACAGATAACTTGTATTTAGATTTGTGTTTAGATTACGTGTATTATTGCGGTAACTAGCATTGAGTGCCGCAAGTGGATTTGTCCAAGTATTGTTTTCCCAGTTTAAGCTACCATCTTCATTAAACAACCGCGGAGCATTTGGAACAAGCGTTCTTGCAATTCTTGTCAAATCTTGTGTAGGTAAATAGTTTTTATCCTGTCCATAATTAGTTGTCCATTGCAATTTTAGTTTGTTATTCGCTGTTTTATGGTTTAGTGTCGAAAAAAAGCTGAATTTATTGTAGGCATAATTACCATAGAAAACAGAAGACTCTTTCATTACATTGGCACCTATCATAAAATTAGTTTGCTCATTTCCACCATTTATAGACGTACGAATGTTGTGATTGAAAGCTGTATTCCCAATAAGTAGTTTTTGCCAATCCGTATACCTGGTCTGATCCCATGTTCCATTTATGTCGTAGGCTGTGGTAGGGTATGTCGTTACACCATCGTTTGCAAAGGCTTTTTTCCTTATTTCTAGATATTGTTCTGTATTAAGTAGTTTAGGAAACTTAGTAGGGTTAATAACCGTGGTAGAAGCATCTATAGAAATACTTGTTTTAGTCGCTTTTCCCTTCTTTGTAGTAATCAATAGTACACCATTGGCTCCCCGTGATCCATAAATAGCCGTAGCATCCGCATCTTTCAAAACTTCGATAGATTCGATAGATTGTGGATCGATATAATTTAAAGGATTTATAGACGAATACATGAGTATTCCTCCACTTGTTGCATTATCTCCCATCGAATTGGTATCAAATGGAACACCATCTACTATAAATAGAGGATTATTCCCCGCAGCAATACTATTTTGGCCTCTTACCCGAATTGTATAGCCACCACCAGGCGTTCCAGAAGTTGGTGTAATCTCTAAACCGGGAACACGACCTTGTAAAGCATCTAAAACAGAATTCACGGGTTGATTCTCGATTTCTTTTGCGGTAACACGTGCAATAGACCCCGTACGTTCTTTGTCTTTTACATTGTAGTACCCTGCATTTATCACCACATCTTTTAGCTGAATCCCGTCATCTTCTTTTGTGAAACTTACATTTATCACACTTCTATTCAATACCTCTTCTTCTCGAATAGGGAAATCCAATTGCTCAAAAATTAGTTTAGCATTATCCTGTTGTAAGGTCAACGAGTAATTTCCATTTGCATCGGTAAAAGTGGAATTATCGGTTCCCTCCTCTTTTACCATTACGCCCACTAGCGGGACTTGTAGTTCTTTTACCGTTCCAGTCACGGTTTTTCCTGTTTGTGCCAACAATGGTGTTGCACAAAACAATCCCAATAGCACACTTATTGTATGCCTATTGAGTTTAAAGTAAAATATTTTCATAATTTTACAATAGTTTTTTAAAATTCAACATTAGTTTTAAAAGCCACTCCTTTTCCTGTACATCGCGCCAACTTTGTTTTAGGGAAAGGGGTTTGTTTTTTGCGTTTGACGTGATACGCTTAACGTTTTACATTTTTTTTCTTATTAATATTCAAATCCTTTTTTAACAACGAATTTATAAACCGTCATTGCTGAAAAGTCGAGTGTCAATTCGGCGTAAGGAGCGTTAAAAATGATTTACTGTTCGCATTTCAAATGCGAATGATTTAAAGCATTTAGCGAGTAGCCATTATTGACCGACTTGTAAGCACAGACTTGATTTTTTGATTACTTTTTGATCAAGCAAAAAGTAATATACCGAAGCTTATAAAGCTTCTCCTCTTAATCTCAAATGTTTTTTCATCAAGGTTCCCCGAAGGGTATATGAATTCATTCGAAAACAATAATAACTCATGAATAAAAAATGAATAAATACTGTTTTACACTACTTTTTAAGTTACACCCAAAATTCCCCCTCCAACAAGTTTTAAAAATTACATTAATAAATGAAAAAAATTAACACTAATCATTTTATGAAGATCATTTATACTCTTTGTGGTGTCTTCGGGGGATAGAGTGTGAATCTGTTTACTCTTTCATAATTTTACATAAGTTTTTTAATTCAACATTAGTTTTAAAATCCACTCCTTTCCAGTACATCGCGCCAACTTTGTTTTGGGGAAAGGGGTTTTTGTTTTTACGTTATGCGTTATGCAAAACTATTTTTTCAATACCTAATTCGTTTTCAAGAACGAATGTTAGAGTCGACATACGATTTGCAGACGAGTTTCAATCCATTGAAACAAGCGTAAAAAAGATTAGTGAGCGTATGCGAATCATTTAATCTTTTTAGTGCGTGAGATGGTAATTGAACGTCGAAAATCGCGGTCTTGTAATGCTTTGCATTCATGAATACCTTAAAAATAATAATAAATCATATGAATAACTTTTGATTACTTTTTGATCAAGACTTCCCCAAAGGGTACATGAATTCATATGAAAACAATAATAACCCATGAATAAAAAATGAACATATAATTATTAATCAACTTGTAACAATTTATACCTAAGCTCCACTGGAGCTTCTCCTTTTAATTTCAAATGTTTTTGTGTCAAGACTTCCCCGAAGGGCATATGAATTCATTTAAAAACAATTAAAAAAGTAATGAATAAAAATGAATGTAAAATCCTTTTTATCACATGAGTATTAATCAAAGCTTATCATTTAGCTGTCATTCTGAGCCTGTCTCAGAATCGCATCCAATATATCATTTCGAGATATCGAGAAATCTTTTGTCACTTTTTTTCGTCAAAAAAACTAACGAAAAAAGACTTGTCTTTGATTTTCGACGGTCAAAATAAGTTTCAGCCATTCAATATTTTAAATCATTTGCTACGCAAACAGTAAAATATTTTAACCATTCTCTTCAACTTTTTGACACTCGCCTCCAAATCATATGACATTTTATGATCCTTTTTCAAATACATAATACATTGTACTTTTTACATTTTACTTAATACTTTATACATCACAACTACTACATTTTACACTTCTAAAATCTCAATACTAATATCTAACATCTACTATGTACATCTTACAATTCTAACTGAATCGAATAACCGTCTGTGCATTTCTATTATAAGAAATACATATTTAGAGAGCGTACTTTACTTGATTTGTAGAGGAATAAAACCAAGCATATTATATGAAGTTCGATGCGATTGTGATGGAAGAAAACGACCAAAAACAAGAAAGGCATGGAACTCTTCTTAAAGCTTTTGAGGTACTGGTATACCGAGCAACAATAAGAGAGCCCACGCCTAGGTCGTGAGCAAATTTACTTATTTTCTCGTTGCTACAAAAATTACCAGTTTTCAAAAGCGAGATAAAAGTATTTTTACTTTATATTTTAACTATCTGATAACAAATATAATAATAATATTTTAATTGCGCACTATCGACCGCGTTTTTTTTATTTACTACTATTAATTTGCTATCATGGATAGTTCTAATAGACGTATATGTAAATTCATATATAATAACTGGATAACAAAATCTGAATCACAAAGAAAGTTTGCTGACGAACATAATATTGAAGAAAGCGTTGTCAGAAAAATTAAAAAAGCTTCTCAAGATGATAATTATATTGAATATAATATGCCAATATCAACACTTGAAAGAATTTGTGAGGCACGAGAAATTAAGTTATATGAATTTTTTAAATTAGTCAACATATAAAAGGCTCCTAATGGAGCCCTATCTATTTTATACGTTTATATCTTTTATTTTAATAATTCTTCCTGGATTTCCTACAACTGTGGCTCCATTTGGAACATCTTTTATAATCACTGCTCCTGCACCAATGGTACACCATTTACCAATTTTTATACCTTGAATAATAGAAGCTCCAATACCAATATGTGTCCCTTCTCCAACTATTACATTGCCTGCTAAAGCAACATTGGGTGAAATATGTACAAAATCACCTAACTTACAATCGTGATCTATAGAAGCATTTGTATTTACGATACAGTGTTTACCAATTACAACTTCACTATTAATTGTTGCTCCCATCATCACAACTGTACCCTCCTCAATAACCACTCTTTGGCTAATATTCGCTTTAGGCGATAGTAAAGAAATAAACTGAAGATGATTTTCTTTAATTGCAATTTGTTTTCTTATTTTATTACTCCCAATACTTATCACTGCATTACCGTTTAGATTAGTAGCTGAAATAGCAATTACAGTATAATCTAATACTGAAGTGATACTAGTGTTTGCATCAATAAACCCCGTTATATTAATAGCTAAATCTTCAGCAATTTCAGCAATTACTTTTCCATGTCCGCTTGCTCCGTATAAATACATGTCTTAATTATTTCCGTTAAAAGGTTCTATTGTTACATGCCCATCGGCTGAAATTCCTTCTGATTTGAACACTTTTTTGAACGTTGAAAAGAATACCTTTACATCCATCAAGAAAGATAAATTATCCACATAGTCCACATCTAATTCAAATTTTCTTTTCCATGTAATGGCATTTCTACCATTGACCTGTGCCCAACCTGTAATACCCGGACGCACATTGTGACGACGTTTTTGCGTTTCACTATATAATGGCAAATATTGTGGCAACAATGGTCGAGGACCTATAATCGCCATATCTCCTTTCAAGACATTGATTAACTGCGGGATTTCGTCTAAACTTGTTTTACGAACAAATGCACCAATTGGAGTTAAACGTTCTGCATCAGACAAAAGATTCCCATTAGCATCTTTCTTATCGTTCATCGTTTTGAACTTAATAATCCTAAAGATTCTCTCATTCTTACCAGGTCTAGCCTGAAAGAAAAACGGTTTTCCTTGATTGGCAAAACATAGAGCTATAGCAACTATCAAAAAAATAGGAGATATCATTGTAAATCCTATCAAAGCAATTAGGAAATCAAAAAAACGTTTGAAAAAGTGTTTGTACATTCTAAAATTTCAATAAATTTAACACTGCAAATATCATAAACTTTCTATTATCTCTCATTAAGTGTGTATTATATTTCCATATTATAAAATTTCTTTGGAAATAACTGCCCAAAAAGTTTTTGTAAATGTAATATTCTTCGGAATTTTTATCTAAATATTGAATGTAATTCATCGCCTGATTTTGATAATACCCTCTTAAAACTTCTGATGATTTTTCTTTAATCGTATTCCAAGACAATTTATTTAGATGTCCATGTACATTTTCTTGATGTAAACGATAATGAATAAATGAATTGCCATCAATAAAAACTTTAAAATTTCTCGAACGCGCAAAAAAATACACCAGCCAATCATGGGAAAAACCCTTCCAATTAGAAGCATCTAGATTTAATAAAAAAGATTGCAAATCCTTTGCAAATCCTTTTGTAAAAACATAAGTGCAACCTGCACTACCTCCTTCAAACAAAAAATCAAATTTTTTTTGAGGAAAGTCTTTTTTAAGTTCACTCAAGGAATTATTAGAAGTATCCCATTTTGTAAGATTAGAGCAGTATAATTCAGCCTTATTTTCTATTAGTTGTTTTACAGCGCTACTCATTTTATTAGATAACCAAATATCATCTTGGTCTGAAAAAGCAACAAAGTCAAAATCTTCATTAAAATCTAAATTAATAACCATTTTTAGAAAATTTTTCGCTGCAGAACCTGTTCCTGGAAAATTTTGATTAACAGGAATATGAGGATAAAATTCTTTTATAATATTTACTGTATTATCTTTACTTCCATCATCACTAACAACAGTATCTACTAAAACATCTTTTTGAGCAAGAATAGAGTTAATTTGTTCTTTTATATATTTTTCGCCATTGTAAGTTGCCAGAAGGACTTTTATTTTATTCATTCCAAATAATTATAAAGATTTTAGCATTAGTATTCTCCACTTTAGGACTTGTAGTAGACTAGATCTATTTCCCGTTGTCACATTTCCACCATGCCTTCTATAATAGATAAGATCTTCATTAATAAACCCTACTTTTCCTTTTTGTATATGCTTTAAACCAATGTACCAATCATGCATTGGTAAATCTTGCCTAAAAGGTAATATATTTAAATTATTTTTAAAAGCCATTGTACATCCCAAGAATTTATTCTTAAGCAATAGTTTATAAAATTTTAATTTAGGAATTTGTTGAAAAAAACGTTTACCTATCCTTTGCCCTTTATTATTTATTATCGCTGCATTAGAGAAAATACAGCTGTAGGATTGATTAGCTTCAAAAAAATCTATAATAACTTGCACTTTATCACTTCTCCAAATATCATCTTGATCAGACAAAAAAATAAAATCTCCACTAGCATTTTTTATTGCATTTTCAAAATTTCCAATTACACCTTTAAAGTTCGTATTAGGAATGACTTTTATTCTACTATCATTAAATCCATTTATTATTTCTATCGTTTTATCTGTAGAATTATCATCAGAAATGATAACCTCGTCTCCAATCCTTAATTGGCTCAAAATAGACTCAAGTTGCTCTTTTATATATTTTTGACCATTATAACTAGCTAGACAGACTGATATTTTGTTTTCAATCATTCAAATCAATATTTATATTATCAATAATCTTATTAGAACTCCCTCCTAAATTATTAATTTTCAGATTTTTATTACTAGAAGATTTAAAATTATTATTCTTTATTAAGTTTCGTCCTGTTGTTTTTCCTAAAACTACACTTTCTTTATTAGAATCAACAAATTCTATTGTATTATTTGTAAAAATATTATTATTACTATAATCTTCTAATAATATTACCGAAGTACCTTTTCCATTTTTAATATTATTAGTAGAGAAGTGACTATCCCAAGTCGAGAATAATCTAATGGTTTGTGTATTATTACTACCTGTTGAATTTAGCCATGAATTAGAAACCAAAAGACCTGCTGTATTTTTAATATCTAACGCATATTCTTCACATAAATCAATAATAGAATTATTAATATGTAAACTTAATATTCCTTCATTATTAATTCCTTTTTTTGCTGAAAAAATTCCAACATTAGAAATTATTAATCCTTCAGATTTTTTATCACTTTTTTGTATTTCAATACCAACATCAACTGCACTAATTTGAGAATTCGTTATATAATTATTTACTGATTGACCTGATAAAATTATTCCTTTTAAAACTTTAGGGTTTTGATTATTGTTAATATCTATATCTAAATTACTAATTTTTGTATTCCAAGCATTTACTAATTTAATACCATACTGTACATTTTGCAATAAAACATTTGTGATTGTTGTATTTCTTACATTATTAATTGTTATGCCTGTTTTACCACGACCATATATGAAAAAATTTTCTAAAAAAACTCCTCCAGCATTAACATATATTCCATCATTATTTATTGGCTGCAAAATTGTTGAATACTTACTTTCTCCAACTAATCTTACATCGTGCGTAATTTTTATCTCTTTTCCTAATAAATATATTCCACTTGGAATAAATATTAAGCGTCCAGGATTTTCATCTATTGCTTTTTGAATTGCTGAAGAATTGTCTATAGCTGTTTGCCAATTTTTTGCTGGTTTAGCTCCATATTTTACAATAGAAACACCAAATTGCTCACTTGATTGAGCTAACGAATAAAATGATACAATTAAGAATAGAAAAGTTATAAAATGCTTACTATTTTTTTTCATTTACTTATTTTTAAAAAATTACATAAATTTATGAATATTTTTTTTTTCAAAAATTGTTAATTTATATAAGACAACTGTTGACAACATAATTATTGAAATACCTATAGGGTTATTAATAAATGGGTTTGTTAAAGATTGAAGATATGTAAAACATACACTTAATAAAAATGGTAAAACAAGCTTTTTATAATTTTTACTTTTTATTTTAAAATAATATTTGAAATTAAGGTACAAAAGATACAACCAAAAAGAAATCCCAATAATACCTTGTTTATGAAAAATTTCTAAAAAAGATATTTCCATATGTATTGGCCTAAGCTCAACTCCATGACCAAAACCATGACCAAATAAAAAGCTAAATACTGATATTTCATCAACTACTTGATTAATAGTATTAAAACGTATAATGTCTGAATCTGATTTATCTCCTAAAGTTTCAAACAATATTGGCAATAAATAAATAGCTAAAGAAATACCTATAACACTTATAAAAATTTTCAAAAATATTTTTTTATTGATAAAATATATATAAAAAGCATATACTAAAATTGACATAAGTATAAACCCTCTTGTAAGTGTAAGGCACAAAGCTGAAAAAACTAAAAAACTCAGAATTTGATCAATTTTTTTATTTGAAAGAATTAGAAAAAGAAAACCAACTCCTAAATACAAAAATCCTTTATAAAAAAACATATACTCATTTCTGAACATTACCTCACTATTCTCACTCTGCCCCTCATAAAAAACATCAAAATTTAATATTCCTAAAAAAAGCATCAGTACAATAATAATATAGATTATAGCCATAAATACTGAAAAGTATTTGATAATGTTAATCACTTTATCAATTGTTCTAATACTATCAATAGTTATAATAAAAAAATTTATGATTATAATAAATATTAACGGTTTTATATCCTCAAAAATATTTTCTGGTTCTGAATTACTGAAGAATCCAATACTTAAAGAAAATAAAGTAAGAAGTAAGAAAAAACCTTCTAAAAAAAGTAAATTCTTGTCTAAAATTATTTTTTTTGCATTAAAAAAAGTTAGTATCATTGCAACACCAAAAAGTACCATTTTTAATGATAATGGTCCAAACTCTAACATTCTACCACTACCTCCTATTACAATTTCGATTAATATGAAGTATAAGAACAACCTTAAAAAATTAAAATTTTTATTTATGCTATTTCCCAAAATAAAAAAAAGTTTTTAATGTCAATTTATAATAATTTCTATCATTGAACCTACTTTGTTTAATACTTCTTAATACAAGTCTAGTTTTATAAAAGAAATACTGCATAAAGTTACCTGTTTTAAAAAAAAGATACTCTGCTTTAAGTAATTTAGAATATCTATTTAAAGAAACATTTTTTTCAAAATTCTTTTCAACAGATAAGTTTTGATAAATTTCACTATTTAATACTTCAACTAATTTACCTTTTCGATAAACCTCTCTATAATACCAATGATCTAAAATATCTAAAGGATAACCTAGATTAAAACCTCCAATGGATTCCATAAAATTGCAATTAATAATAGTTCCAGAATTTATACCAGAAATATGACTTTTCTGAATTCCCAAAATTTTATTTCTTATCGGACGAAATCCACCTAAGTACAAAACTGAAGGCGAAATAAAACTTTGTTTGTTATTAAAAGATTTAACTATTGGAGTATAGGTTACAACATCAGAATTGCTATCTGAATTTAGATTCTCAAAATATTCATCTGTAAAAAAAGTATCTTGATCTAATAATAACAACCATTTACATCTCTTTTCAAGTGCTAATTTCAACGCATAATTATAAGCAAATGCTAAACCTGGATTATTTTCATTATGAACATATTCGAATTCTCCTAAATTCTGAAATCCCTCAATATTTTGTTGTGTTTGTGAATTATCATAAATAATACCTTTTAATTTTATTACTTTATTATTTCTAACAATAGATTTATAAGTTTCTGAATCTTTAAGATTTGTATTATAAAGCACTAAAACAACAAACAATTCCTCATGTTTAAACATAATTTAAAATACTTATTTTTTTAATAAAAATCTGATGGGACGCATTAAGAATCTCCCAACTTTAAATTCTAGAGAATTTCTTATATTCTTATATTCAAATGTTAATTTAGGATTAATAAATTCTTTAGAAAATAACTTGAAATTATTTTGCCAAATTTGAAACCTTAAAAGTGTTTCTTTTTTTTCATCGATGTCTCTATTTCTTGATTTTTGTTGAAGCCTATAATAAAATTTAGTTGTTTCTATAATTCGAACATTAGGAAATTTATTAATATATCTAATCCAAAAATCCCAATCTTCAAAGCCGTCTTTCATATTAGTATTAAAACCTCCAACATCCAAAAATTTATCTTTTTCTATTAAACATGTAATTACAAGCTTATTTTCATGTAATAAATCATTTATATTAAAATAATTAGGAAGATACTCACCACTACTTCTTCCAAAAAAAATTACCTTAGTAGCTACAACATCAGTCCAATTATCATAATTATTGAAGGTTTCATTTAAAAAATTATTTTCTAATAAATCATCAGAGTCTAAAAAAAGTAAAAACTTACCATTAGCTTTTTCAACACCAATATTTCTAGCTGTACATACTCCTGAATTATCTATTGAAATTAATTTAAATTGAGGAATATCTTTAATATAATTACTAATAATATTTTTAGACTTATCTATAGACCCATCATCAATTAATATACATTCATAATTTTCATATGATAAATTATGAACACTTTTCAAAGTTTCTAATATATTTTTTTCACTATTATATACTGGAATAATGATAGAAATCAAACTATTATTCATTTTTATTTAAAAATTAAAATGTTCTTTTTTTAAAAGAAAAAATTACATTTATCAAAAAATACACATTATTCTCCACAAAAGTTATTATCAAATGTAGGTTTGGAATATCTAACACAGTTTTAATACATTTTTATGGTTATAATAATGATATAATTATTGACCCATTTGAAACTTTAAATGGTATTGGAAAATTTTTGTTTTTGCACGGAAAAAACTTCAAGAAATTTTTTTCCAAACTTTATATCTGGTTCTAAGTAATTACCTTCTGCCCATTCATTCCAAGATTTAACAAAAATAATTTTATTTTGCTTTTTAGATACATTTGAAAAGACATTATCTAGATGCTTTTTAAAGCTTTCTGGAGTATACTCAGTTAGAATAAGTCCATCTTTTCCACTTCTAGGCGTATGATCCCAACCAGTAATAATACTAGGGATTACTTGTTCTAAATTATCAACATCTTTATTAAAAAAATGTGAAGAAAATCTAGAATATGAAAACCTTAATGGACGTTTAACAATATTTGTTAAACATTTTCTAATTAATTTTTTATAAATATTTTCATATTTAAAATAATCGTTTAATCTTACTGTGTTCACAGCGTCAAATCCTAAAGCTAATATCTTTGATATATCGACATTTATATCATTAGAATGGCCAATAAAATAAAAGTCATTTAAACCATTCTGATAAGCTAAATCTCTCCAAATTTTAATAAAATCACTAATTGAAATATCTGCTAGTGGTCTATAAATTAGAAAAACTAATCTGTCATCAATGCGTAAATATCTCTTATCTTTAAAAGTTGGAAGCATAGTATAAAAATGATTAATAATGTCTTCTTTTCCAGGATATAACTGTTCGATTAAAATATTTCTATTTTTTAACCCATGTGCAAAGCCTTTCCAACTTTCATTTGCCCAACCTAAACAAAACGGAAAATCAGGTTCACCCATAGCCACTACTTCGTTTAAAGGTCGTTCTAATAATCTTTTTCCATTTCCAAACCAGTAGTGCCAATAACAAAAAGCATCTATTCCAAATTCTTTGGCCAAATCAGTCTGTGCTTTTCTTGTTTCTGATACTCTTAAATCATAATATCCTAAATCTTTTGGAACTCTGGGTTGATAATGATTATTAAAATATTTATTTGCCTTACCAACGTTTGTCCATTCGGTAAATCCTTCTCCCCACCATTTATTATTGTCCTCTACAGGATGAAATTGCGGTAAATAGAACGCAATAGTTTTTAAATCTTTCATTTTTTTAATAATAATCTATAATAATGCTTTGTATAATTTAATGTATTTCTCTCTTTAATAAATAGCAAGAATAAATAATACACACTAAAAAAAATAGCACAATATGTTATAAAATAAAATATATTTATCTGGGCTAATTCTATTAATTTAATTTTAAACAAAAAAAAGCCAAATAAACCAACAAGTATATTTGATATTATTATTTTTTTTATATTATTTAAATCAAATGTACTTATTGAACCATGCTTTATTGAAAAATAAAAAATAAAAATAATTCCCAAAAGTTCTGCTAGTACTTGTGCTATTGCTGCACCATTTTGCTTAAATAAATTAATTAAATATAAGTTAATAAACAAACTTGCTATTGCAGAAATTGTAACAGAAATTGTATAATATTTTTCCTTGTTTTGAGGATATAAAACAAGGTATCCAAAAAAATATGCTAAACCTACTAAAATACAAATAGGGGAAAGGAGTTGCATTGTAAATATCGATTCCTTAAAATCATCACCAGCCATAAAATGAATAATTCCTTGTGCCGAAAATATAAAAAAAGGTACAAAAGGTAACGAAATAAGCAATATTAATTCTAATGATTTATTTAAATACTCAAAATATTTGTTTTTATCTGCTTCCCATAAATTTGACAATCTAGGTAATAAAACTGCCCCTATTGTTACAATAAACAATACTACATACCGCAATAATTTATTTGCTACTGAATAATACCCTACATATTTATCACCTTGAAGATATCCTAAAAGAAAAGTATCAATAATTTGATATAGACTAACTGAAATAGATGCTATAAATATTGTTAATGCAGGTTTTAAATGTTTTTTTAAATCTAATTCTAAAAAAGTAGCTTTGTTTATTGTAGCATACTTGCGTAATCTTAAGAGATTAAAAATATTTGAACCCGCCGCATTGAGCACTAAAATAAAAGCATAATACAAATAATCATCTCCAGTTTTAACTAATGAGAAAAGTAAAATTAATGTAATAAATCTAATAACAACAAATCTTATAGTAATGTATAATTGATCTTCTATCCCTTGGTAAAACCACTCAATTCCTATATTTGTTAATAAAATACTAGAACTTAATATAATTACTAAACTCTTATAATCTGTAAATAAATCTGTAAACTTAAAAATACAAAAAATCGTCAAATAAGATAAAAGTGTAGTAATTATTAATATAATTAAAATTTCTACTACATTTTTACCTAAAGCCAAACGGTCATTTCTATACTTAGCGATTTGTCTAACTGCATAAACAGGGATACCTAAGGCAGATATTAATAAAAAATAACTAATTATTGAATTTATATATTCAACCTTTCCTATATTATCTGCCCCTAAGACTTTATTTATATACGGCATTGTCACAACACCAATTAGAGTTGTAGATAAAATACGAATTAGATTTAATAAATAATTTGTTTTTACACTTCTTATTTTCATTTATTCTATCTACAAACTTTCAATAAATACTCTCCATAACCACTTTTACGTAATGGTTCTGCAATTTTGATTAATTTTTCTTTATTAATAAACCCCATACGAAAGGCTACTTCTTCAATCGCTCCAATTTTCATACCTTGACGCTCTTCAATGACTTGAACAAATTGCCCAGCTTGCATCAACGAATTAATTGTCCCCGTATCTAACCAAGCTGTTCCTCGGTTGAAAACACCTACTTTTAATTTACCTTTTTTAAGATATTCTGCATTGATATCCGTAATTTCGAGTTCTCCACGAGAAGATGGTTTTATATTTTTTGCAATTTCAACCACATCATTGTCATAAAAATATAATCCAGGGACGGCATAATTTGATTTAGGCTCAGTAGGTTTTTCTTCGATAGAAACCACTTCATTATTCTCATTAAATTCAACTACTCCGTAACGTTCTGGATCAGAAACTTGGTAGGCAAAAACTACTCCTCCATCAGGATTTGCAGACTCTTGTAATAATTTTGACATTCCTGAAGCATAAAATATATTATCCCCAAGAATTAAAGCAACCTTTTCATCTCCAATAAACTCTTCTCCTAAAATAAACGCTTGCGCTAATCCATCTGGACTTGGTTGTTCTTTGTACGAAAATTTACATCCAATCTGAGACCCATCACCTAACAACTTTTCAAAATGTGGTAAGTCGTGAGGTGTAGAAATAATTAATATCTCATTAATTCCAGCCAACATCAAAGTTGAAAGCGGATAGTAAATCATTGGTTTATCGTATACAGGCATTAACTGCTTACTAACTGCTAATGTTAATGGGTGCAATCTCGTTCCAGATCCTCCCGCTAATATTATTCCTTTCATTTTTATAGTATATAGTTGATTATTTATTTTTAAATGTTTCAAAAGATTGTGCTTCCTGATCTT
This sequence comes from Empedobacter sp. UBA1574, assembly GCF_002322895.1. Taxonomy (NCBI): domain Bacteria; kingdom Pseudomonadati; phylum Bacteroidota; class Flavobacteriia; order Flavobacteriales; family Weeksellaceae; genus Empedobacter; species Empedobacter sp. UBA1574. The sequence continues at coordinate 29,276 of NZ_DCOI01000022.1, forward strand.
TTTCAGAAATAATCATTTTATCTGAAGGTACTCCCCAATCAATTCCAATTTCTTGATCTAATGGATAAACCCCATCTTCAGATGCTTTATTATAGCCATTATCACATTTGTAGAAAAATGTAGCTGAATCAGAAATAACAGAAAATCCATGTAAAAATCCTCTTGGAATAAATAACTGTCTTTTATTATCCGCAGATAACTCTACTGCAACTGATTGACCATAAGTTTCAGAACCTGGACGAACATCAACTGCGACGTCAATAACAGCTCCTTCTACAACACGAACCAACTTTGCTTGTGCATGTTCTCCCGCTTGCATATGCAATCCACGAACAACGCCATAAGATGAATTAGATTGATTATCTTGAACAAAAGTTGGTTTATAACCTAAAATTTCTTCCAACTTATTTTCATTATATGACTCAAAAAAATAACCTCTTGAATCTTCAAAAACTGTTGGTTCTAATATAAAACACCCTTTTAATTTTGTCTCTATTGCTTTCATCTTAATTATATTGTTTCTCGTAGTATTTTTGATAATCACCAGACGTTACATTATCTAACCATTCTTGATTTTCTAAAAACCAATCAATTGTTTTTGATAAACCTTGTTCAAAAGTTACAGACGGTTTCCATCCTAATTCTTGATTAATCTTAGTAGCATCAATTGCATAACGTAAATCATGTCCTGGACGATCTTTCACAAATGTGATTAATTGTTCTGAAGTTCCTGCTTCTTTCCCTAATTTTTCATCCATTTGCTTGCACAATTCTTTTACCAAATCGATGTTTTTCCATTCGTTGAAACCTCCTACATTGTAAGAACCTCCATTTTTTCCTTCGTGGAAAACTAAATCAATCGCTTTGGCATGATCGATTACAAATAACCAATCGCGTGTATATTTTCCGTCTCCATAAATTGGTAATGGATTTCCATTCAAAATATTATGAATACACAACGGAATCAATTTTTCTGGAAAATGATTTGGTCCATAATTGTTTGAACAATTCGTCATCACAATTGGTAAACCATATGTATCATGATAAGCTCTTACAAAATGATCCGAAGATGCTTTTGATGCTGAATAGGGCGAATGCGGATCATAAGAAGTTTCTTCTGTAAAAAATCCTTCATCTCCCAAAGCGCCAAAAACCTCATCTGTCGAAACATGGTGAAAACGTTTTCCTTCGAAATTATTGTTCCAAATTGTTTTTGCAGCATTCAACAAATTCACTGTACCAATCACATTTGTCATCACAAAATCTAACGGATTTGTAATCGAACGATCTACGTGAGATTCGGCAGCTAAATGGATTACTCCATCTGGTTGATACTGTTCAAAAATCTCTAAAATATGTTTCGCATCCGTAATATCAGCTTTTACAAATGTATAATTAGGCTGATTTTGAATATCTTTTAAATTTTCTAAATTTCCTGCATACGTCAAGGCATCAAGGTTGATGATTTTCGTTTCAGGATAGTTTAAGACAAATTCTCTTACAACGTGAGAACCGATAAATCCAGCTCCTCCAGTAATTAAAATAGTTTTCATAGTATTTTTATAATCGTTTATCAACTTCTTCTTTAGGCAAAGCCCCTTTTACATCATAAATCACTCCGTTTTCTTTTAAATAATCAGTTAACTGAAGATTTAAAAATTCGTCGTGTGAAACAGTCAAGATAATGGCGTCGAATTGGTGAACTGGTGAATTGGTGAACTGGAAAACCTGATCCAATGTATTACAAAAAGTTATTCCGTATTCATGGTTTACCTCATCTGGGTTAGCCCAAGGGTCTAACGTTGTCACCTCTATTCCATATTCTTCTAAAGCATGAATCACATCAATTGCTTTTGAATTTCGTATATCGGGGCAATTTTCTTTAAAGGTAATTCCTAAATTGAGAATTTTTGCGCCCTTTACTTTGATATCGTTATTTATTAACAATTTAACTACCTGAGAAGCTACAAACGCTCCCATTGAATCGTTTAATCGTCTTGCTGCTAAAATTAATTCAGAATAATAACCAATTTCTTGTGCTTTTTGAGCCAAATAAAATGGATCAACACCGATACAATGTCCGCCAACAAGTCCTGGTTTGAATGGTAAAAAATTCCATTTTGTTCCAGCAGCTTCTAATACGTCATTGGTATCAATATCCATTAGCGAAAAAATCTTCGATAATTCGTTAATAAACGCAATATTGATATCACGTTGCGAATTTTCGATCACTTTTGATGCTTCTGCAACCTTGATTGTAGGTGCTAAATGAGTCCCTGCGACAATTACGGATTGATATAAATCGTCAACAATTTTTCCAATTGCTGGCGTTGAACCTGAAGTTACTTTTAAGATTTTCTCAACCGTATGTTTTTTATCGCCTGGATTAATTCGCTCTGGTGAATATCCCGCATAAAAATCTTGGTTAAACTTCAATCCCGAAAATTGTTCCAATACTGGAATACATTCTTCTTCTGTAACACCTGGATAAACCGTTGATTCGTAAATAACAATATCATTTGTTTTCAACACTTTACCTACCGTTTCCGAAGCTTTTTTCAAAGGAGTCAAGTCTGGTCGATTATTCTTATCTACAGGAGTTGGAACGGTTACAATAAAAATTGTAGCATCTCTAATATCTTCTATATTCGAAGAGCAAAACAACCCGTTTTGAGATTCTTCGACAAGGTCAGAATGTGAATTAAAAGGATTTTGTTTAACTAAAACATTTTGTAAAACATTATTTTCAACTTCTAAAGTTGAATCTACTCCATTATTTAATTCAGTAATACGTTTCTGATTGATATCAAACCCAACAACAGGGTGTTTTGTTGCAAATAATCGAGCCAAAGGTAAACCTACGTAACCTAAACCGATAACTGCTATTTTATGTTGTTGATTCATTTATTATAATATTTTCTGTACCATTGTACAAAGTTATACACTCCTTTGTCAACAGGATAATTAGGATTATAACCAAATTTATCTTTCAAATCTTGGACATCTGCCCATGTTTGATTGACATCTCCTGCTTGCATCGGATACATTTCTAAAATAGCTTTTTCACCTGTCGAATGCTCGACTTCTTTGATAAAATCCATTAATTGAACAGGTTTACTATTCCCAATATTGTATAATTGGTATTTTTCGTTTGTATTTTTATCTTCAAGAATTTTGTCAATTCCTTGAATAATATCATCAATATATGTGAAATCGCGTGATAAATCACCGTGATTAAAAACTTTTAAAGGTTGATGATTCAATATAGCATCTGTAAACAAAAACATTGCCATATCTGGTCGTCCCCAAGGTCCATAAACGGTAAAAAAGCGCAAACCTATCGTTTGGAAATCGTACAAATGGCTATACGCATGCGCCATTAGCTCGTTTGCTTTTTTGGTTGCAGCATATAAACTAATAGGATGATCAACATTTTGATTTGTTGAAAAAGGAACATCTGAAGAGTTTCCGTAAATACTTGAACTACTTGCGTACAGTAATTTTTTGACGTTATAATTTCGGCAACATTCTAAAATATTTAGAAAACCGACCAAATTACTTTGTCCATAGGCATCAGGATTTTCGATACTATACCGAACACCAGCCTGAGCTGCCATATTAACAACCGCATCAAACGAATATGTTTTAAAAAGTTGAGCCAATGACTCTTTATCTTCTAAATTCATTCGATAGAAAATCATCTTTTCTTCGTGTTTAGAAGAAAGAACTTTCTGCCCAAAATTTGAAGCAAATTCTTGATTGATTCCTAATTCTTTTAATCGATCATATTTTAACTGAACAGTGTAATAATCGTTAATGTTATCAATTCCAACAACTTTGATGTTTTTTTCGATTAATTTTTCAGCTAAATGGTAACCTATGAAACCAGCTACACCAGTTATGAATACTGTTTTCATTATTTCTCCTTTTCAGAAGTCGCAACTACTTTTCTTAATCCTGAACTAGAGAAGCGGTGTGTACGCTTGTTGTAGTAAATTTGAATATGATTATCTAAACAATATTGTTTTCCCGTAAAGTCGATATTTCGGTATTCTTCCCCTATAATTCTAACATTTATGGGTAAAGCACTTAACATATCAAACAAATCTTGTTCGGTTTCGTATGGGATTATTTCGTCGACATATCGACAACCTTCTAATTGAATATAGCGCTCTACGATGGATTGCGTAGGACTATTTTTTGAAGGGTCTACACTTGCAGGATCTGTATTAAGCCCTACAATTAAGTAGTCGCATTGTCTTTTAGCTTCTTCGAGCATCATCACATGACCTGCATGAAGCAAGTCAAATATACCGAATGTAATTCCCGTTGTCATTTTATAATACTATTGTTGGAGCGACAAATTTAGGGATTTATATTGAATTAATTATAAGCTTTTATGACATAAAAAAAGCACTCAAATCGAGTGCTAGGTATTTAAATTAATTCAGAATTTCTTTTTTCTAAATGCGTATAAACATTCTTTACTTCCTGCGAATATTCTTTTTGTAGAATTAAATTCGCGGTTGGGGTATTCACAAAAATAGTGTTTTGTAAACCAACAAAAGAAGTATAAACATCTGTCCCAATCACCATGTTTCCATTACGGTCGACATAATGTCCGTTCATCACAAAATAATCATACAAGGATTCGAAAGAACCTAAATCATTCCAAACAAATTTTGCTGGAACTACTTTTATCTTCTTGCTTCGTTCCATTACGGCATAATCGATACTATTTGATGGAATATTCATTGAAAGTTCTTCGTTCAACTCCCCATTGATATTATCTGCCCAAGCAATTTTTGAAGCTTCGTAAATTTCTTTTTCAAATTTCTTTAGTTCTTTCAATAAAACACGTGCTTTGAAACAAAACATTCCACTGTTCCACAAAAAATTCCCTTGCTCGATAAAATCTTGCGCCGTAATATGATTTGGTTTTTCGCGAAACGATAACACAGTGTCTTCTTTGTGCTCAATATAGCCATAACCTGTTTCTGGTCGTGTTGGATGCACACCAAATGTGACGATATAGTCATTTTGTGCTAAATCGATTGCTCTATTCATCGCTTCTTGATAGGCTTCCATATCTTCAATCAAATGATCAGATGGTGTCACAATTAGAATATCATCATCCTCAACTGCTAAAGCTGCAAATGCAATTGCCGCTGCAGTATTACGTGGAACTGCTTCTACAATTTTTGTGTATTCAACATTCATTTTATCAAGCACTTCTTGACTTAAATGGTCATTATCTTTATTCCCAATCACCATTAATTTATCAGCAATTGGACGATTTCTCTGAATCGTTAACTCAAATAAAGATTGCCCATTAAACAGAGGTAAATATTGTTTGGGATGACTTTTTCGTGAAAGTGGCCAAAGTCTACTCCCAACACCACCAGATAAGATCACATTATAAATACACATAAATTCTTCTAATTCGAACTGACGAAGTTAATAAATTATATTTTAACAAATCTTTTAAAATCATTTTTTTCTATAACATACAAAAAAAGCGTTCAAAATTGAACGCTTTAAAGTATTAGTATTGATTTTCTTAAATCATCGAAATACGTAATGTATTAGTAATTCCTTTCTCAAAAGCTGGCATTGCATTCAGATTGATGATATAATCACCATATTCTACATAACCTTCATTTTTCGCTAAGATATTGACCTCTGTAACCGTTTGATCCGTAGATGTATCGCGAGGATCGTAATTAATTGCTTTTACTCCCCATAACAAATTCAACATACGGTTGATTCGTTTACTTGGATTGAAAACCAAAATAAATGAATTTGGACGATGTGATGAAATTTGGAAAGCGGTATAACCAGAATACGTCAACGTTGCAATTGCTTTCGCTCCTGTATCTTCTGCCATTTTAGCTGCATTGTAACAAACCATATCAGTTACGAAACGTTCGTTTTTGATCTTTGGTTTGTGCTCTGGTACATGGACGTGCTCATCATCTTCGACTGTTTGAAGAATCTTCGTCATTTTCTCGATAACTTGTACAGGATATTGCCCTACAGAAGTTTCTCCAGATAACATTACTGCATCCGCACCATCAAAAACTGCATTTGCAACGTCAGAAACTTCCGCACGAGTTGGTGTTAAACTCGAAATCATTGTTTCCATCATTTGTGTTGCAACAATAACTGGCTTACGCGCTAATTTCGCTTTGTCAATTAATTGTTTTTGCGCTTTTGGAACGATTTCAAACGGAACCTCAACACCTAAATCCCCACGAGCAACCATTAATCCATCCGAAAATTCTAAAATATCATCGATATTTTCTAATGCTTCAGGTTTTTCAATTTTAGAGATAATTGGAATTTTTACTGTTCCATGTTCTTTGATAAAATCAGATAAATCTTTTACATCTTGTCCAGAACGAACGAAAGATAGTGCAAACCAATCGACACGATTTTCGATTGCGAATTTTGCATCTTCTTTATCTTTATCTGTTAGAGCAGGTAAAGAAATATTGGTATTTGGTAAGTTAACTCCTTTTTTAGAACGTAGCGGACCTCCTTGAATCGTTTCTGCTTTTACAGTATCTGTTCCGTTTGTCTCGATTACTTTGAAGATTAATTTTCCGTCATCAATCAAAATATTTTCTCCCACTTGCACATCTTGCGCAAACTTTTTGTACGTCATAAAAACTTTTTCTTTCGTTCCTACAACATCCTCGTTTGTAAATGTTAAAATTTCTCCTGGATTGATTACGAAATCTTCGTGTTCCATTTTTCCAATACGCAACTTAGGACCTTGTAAATCCGCTAAAATTGCTGTATTGTAGCCATGATCGTTATTTAATTGATGAATTGTTTCAATCTTACGTTTCACATCCGCATAATCTGCGTGCGAAAAGTTGATACGTAACACATCTGTTCCTTTTCTCATCATTTCTAATAAAATCTCTGGACTATCGGTTGCCGGACCTAAAGTCGCAACAATTTTTGTCTTTTTAAGATATTGTCTATCGTAAATCATAATTTTTCCCTTTTTTTATGCACAATATTTTGTTAGAAAACCAATTGATCTGCATTGCTAATCAAATCGATATCTATTTTTTTGATCGTTTTTATAAAATCTTTTTCTACAAATGGTAGTTGAAGATATTGTAGTTCATCTTCCCAACCAGAGATTTTTACAACATAATTGCAATCCTTGTAATTTGGCACAAGAATAACGCTCCCTTTGAAAAGATTTGATAAATCTACTTCATTTTTTTTAAAATCGTATTGATTTGGCGTATTTTTAATGATATGATAATCTATTTTATTTGCTTCATCTAACCATTGATAGGTTTCGAAAAAATAAGTATGCTCATCTAACCGAATATCCAAATCCTGAATACGCTGAAAACGCGTATCAAAAGTAGAGTTGAGATGGAAAATAAATTGTGTAGAAGTGTTAAAACTAGAATTTACGCCTATGAGATGAAAATCTATCCAATCATCATATAAGAGTAATTCTGCCATGTTTCTAAACTTTTTCTATTTTCTTTTGTAACGAATAGTACGCGCGTTTTGCTGCGCTTTCTTCCGCTTTCTTTTTAGAAGTTCCTCTCCCTTTCGAGATGACTTTATCATTGAGACGGATTACTGACACAAAAACCTGCAAATCTTCTGCGTTTTGCTCCTCAAATGTATTGAATCTTATCGTATTTCTCGTTTTTTGACTCCATTCCAAAATCAACGATTTGTGACTTGTAATCGTGTGCTCCAAACGATCTAAATCCGCATAAGGGTCAATAATTTTGACTTGAATAAATTTTTGTACTGCAGCTATACCTCCATCAACATAAATTGCACCTATCAAAGCTTCCAACATATCACCATTCACGTCTTCACCCAAATTGTTGTGATTGTTCATTGGATCCAAATAATCCAACAAGCCAAGTTGTTTGGAAACAGCATTCAATTGTTTACGCGAAACAATTTTAGAACGCATTTTTGTTAAATAACCTTCTTGTTGATCGGGCGCTTTGTAGTATAAGTGCATTGCTGCAGAAGCACCAAGTAATGCATCTCCTAAAAACTCTAATCTTTCAAAGTTTATACTGTTTCCATTTTCATCTTTTTTCTGTGCAGATCTGTGGGTAAATGCTTCTTTAAAAACCTCAACATTGCGAGGAGTATAACCCAAAATCGACTTCAAAAATTTCAAAAAAGGATCAGATGAATTTGAATCATCACGATGATTTTTAAAAGAAAATAATTTTTTTAAGAAAGACATTACTTATACTTCTTAAATATCACACAAGCATTGTGACCACCGAAACCAAAAGTATTACTCAATGCATAATCTACATTTTTCTCTTTTGCTTTGTTAAATGTATAATCGATTTTAGGATCAAGATTTTCATCATCCGTAAAATGATTAATTGTTGGTGGAACGATACTATTATTGATTGCTCCAATAGCCGAAATCGCTTCAATAATCCCTGCACCACCTAATAAGTGACCAGTCATAGATTTTGTTGAATTGATTTGAATATTATAAGCATGTTCTCCAAACAATTTTTGAATTGCTTTAGATTCTGCAATATCTCCTAATCCAGTCGATGTACCGTGCATATTAATATGATCTACATCTTCTACACTGATATTTGCGTCTAATAAAGCCTCTCTCATCACATTAAGTGCGCCTAATCCTTCTGGATGTGGTGCTGTAATATGGTGAGCATCTGCTGTCATTCCTGTTCCTACTAATTCTGCATAGATTGTAGCTCCACGTGCAATTGCATGTTCGTATTCTTCTAAAATAATACTTCCAGCTCCTTCTCCCATTACAAAACCGTCGCGGTCTTTGTCGAATGGACGAGAAGCAGTTTGTGGATCATCATTTCGTGTAGATAACGCATGTAATGCATTGAAACCTCCAATACTTGCAGCTGTAATTGCAGCTTCTGAACCTCCTGTTACAATTGCTTCTGCTTTTCCAAGTCTTAATAACATATAAGCGTCAATAATTGCATTTGTTGAAGAGGCACATGCCGAAACAGTTGTATAATTAGGTCCCATAAGACCAAATTCCATTGAAATATGACCAGGCGTGATATCTGCAATCATCTTAGGGATAAAGAAAGGATTGAAACGAGGTGTTCCATTTCCTGTAGAGTAATTTGAAACTTCTTCTTCAAACGTTTTAATTCCACCGATACCAGATCCCCATATAACGCCGATACGCTCTTTGTTTACATTTGCATCTTCTAAGATTCCACTGTGTTTTATTGCCTCTCTAGCTGCAATAATTCCCAATTGGGCACAACGGTCAATTTTTCTTGCCTCTTTACGATCAAAATGATCTTCGATATTGAAGTTTTTGATCTCACAAGCAAATTGTGTCTTAAAAAGAGTTGCGTCAAAAAGCGTAATAGGCGCAGCGCCACTTACACCATTCACTAATCCATTCCAGTATTCTTGGTATGTATTTCCGATTGGTGTTAGCGCGCCTAAACCTGTTACTACTACTCTTTTTAATTCCATAAAATAGGAACTATTACTTGTTTAAGTCTTCGATGTATGTTACAGCTTGACCTACAGTAGAAATTTTTTCTGCTTGATCGTCTGGAATTTGGATATCAAATTCTTTTTCGAATTCCATGATTAATTCTACTGTGTCTAATGAATCAGCTCCTAAATCGTTAGTGAAACTTGCTTCTAGCGTAACTTCGCTTTCGTCAACTCCTAATTTATCTACGATAATCGCTTTCACTCTTGATGTAATGTCAGACATAATTTTCTAATTTTAATTGTTGTAAACTAGTGCAAAAATATAAAACTTATATTAAATACAAGCTTTTTTTTATATGCACGCATAAGAACTTGCAAATATATGGCGAATAAATATTCACGAAAACGTTTAAGTGAATGACATAAGTCAAATTTTTCACGCTTCTTTTTATTGTAACTTTGTGCAAAGTTTTTACCTTTAATATTTTAAAATACTATAAAAATCACAAAAATGAGCATAGAATTGGCATCTTACGGAATAAAAAATTCCAAAATTAACTATCAATTATCTCCTGAAGAGCTTACGGAGAAAATGGTAGAGCTAGGACAAGGAGAAATTACATCTTCTGGAGCAGTAAATATGTTGACAGGAGAATTTACAGGACGTTCTCCTAAAGATCGTTTTATTGTAAAAGATGATATTACTGCAGATAACGTTTGGTGGGATGGAAACATCAATATTCCTTTCGATTCTGATAAATTTGACGCTTTGTATGATAAAGTTGTTGAGCATTTAAGCAACCGCGAAATTTATGTACGCGATGCTTTTGCTTGTGCTGACGATGCATACAAAACAAAAATTAGAGCAATTACAGAAACTCCTGCGGCTAATTTATTTATCTATAACATGTTTATTCGTCCAACAGAAGAAGAATTAAAAAACTTTGGTGATGCTGAATGGACAATTATCAATGCGCCAACTTTTGTTGCAGATGCTAATGAAGATGGTACAAGACAACACAATTTCTCTATCTTAAATTTTAAACGTAAAATTGTTTTAAACGGAGGAACTGGTTATACAGGAGAAATGAAAAAGGGTATTTTCTCTGCCTTAAACTTCATCATGCCAGTATTCAGAAATACTTTACCAATGCACTGTTCTGCTAACTCAGGTGAAAACGGAGATACAGCCATGTTCTTTGGTTTATCTGGAACAGGAAAAACAACTTTATCAGCAGATAAAAACAGACGTTTGATTGGTGATGACGAACATGGATGGACAGAAGATAATACTGTTTTCAATTTTGAAGGTGGTTGTTATGCAAAAGTAATTAACTTATCTCCAGAAGGTGAGCCAGAAATTTTTGCTGCAATCAAAGATGGAGCTTTATTAGAAAACTGTAAATTAATTCCAGGAACTAACGAGGTTGATTTTACAGATACATCTATCACAGAAAACACACGTGTTTCTTATCCAATTGATTATATCGAAAATATTGCAGTTCCATCTGTAGGAAAAAATCCTAAAAACATTTTCTTCTTATCGTTTGATGCTTACGGAGTTTTCCCTCCAATTGCAAAATTAAACCCAGATCAAGCAGCTTACTTGTTTATCTCTGGATATACATCTAAAGTGGCTGGTACAGAAGCTGGTGTTACAGAGCCTCAAACTACATTCTCTACATGTTTTGGTGCGCCATTTATGCCGTTACACCCAACTAAATATGCTGAAATGTTGAGCGATAAAGTTGAAAAAACTGGTGTAAATGTTTGGTTAATCAACACAGGTTGGAATGGTAAAAAAGAACGCATGTCTTTAAAAGATACACGTGCAGTTATCAATGCCGCTTTAAATGGAGATTTAGACAACGTAGAATTCAAAAAAGATCCTTATTTTGGGTTTGAAGTTCCAGTTGCAATCGAAGGTGTTGCTTCAGAAAAATTAAGTCCAGCTACTTCTTTTGATTCTACAGCAGCATACGAAGCAAATGCAAAAGAATTAGCCGATAAATTTAAAGCGAACTTCAAGAAATTTGAAGAGTTTGCAACGGCTGATTTATTAGCTGGTGGACCAACGATTTAAGGATAAGATTGAGGTTAAGATTAAGTTTTTAACTCATTTTGAAAATCAGAAATAAATATAAAACCGAGCAAATTGCTCGGTTTTTTTATGTTTTTAAATGTTGAATAAATCTTTACATAGATGCATAGAAATACAATTTTCTATTTGACATCAAAATCAGTAGTTTACTCATAGTTTTTCATCTTTGATGAAAATTACATTTTCAAGTAAAAATCCTTTGTCAACTGAATATAATCTTCTGTGTACTGATGGCGATCGACTTCGATAATTAATTCTTTTTCTTCTACTTCTTTTTCATGAAAACTAAATTCTAATAACACACGTTTTGTTAACGTTGTCGAATTCCCTTTGATATAAACGACACGAGATAGTTTTAAAGCATTTTGAGCAGCTATCGTACAAAAACCATCCATTTGATCGTATGGAATTATAAAACTCGCTAATCCGTCTTTATGTAGTAATTCAGCAGTTTTTTTTATTAATTCTTCGAAAGTCAATGTTTCTTGCTGGCGTGCTTGTTTACGCGCGTCAAAATCAACCGTATCATTCACCACAAAAAAAGGTGGATTACTGACAATCAAATCATATTTTTTATTGGTTGAATAATCTTGAAGCGATGAATTAAAAATGGTTAATCGATCTGAAAAAGGTGCATTATTGAAATTCTCTTTTGCTTGTAAAAAAGCAGCGTTATCAATTTCTATTGCATCAATCATCGAATGAGGAAAACGTTGCGCTAACATCAACGAAATTAATCCAGTTCCTGTACCAATATCTAAAATAGTATTTCCATTTTTTAAAACAGTCCAAGCACCAAGTAAAACACCATCTGTGCCTACTTTCATTGCGGTTTTGTCTTGAAAAATTTCGAATTGTTTGAATCGAAAAGGTTTTCTATTCATTGCAAGGAATCAAAATGTAGAATGTTGTACCAACAGAAATTTCAGTTTCGAAACGAATTGTTCCATCATAATCGTCAATAATTTTTTTCACCATTGGCAAACCAATTCCCATTCCACTATTCTTTGTTGTAAACTTTGGAACAAAAATAGAATCTTGTGATTCGACAGGAATTCCATTCCCGTTATCTTGAATGGTTATATGCAAAAAACCATCCACTAAAAACACATCTACTTTAACTTTCGCTATACGAGATTTCGGAATAGATTGAAACGCATTCTTTGTAATATTGGTGATAATTCGATTCAAATATTGTTTATCAAAAGTCATCATGATGATGTTGGGAGAATAATTAAATTCGATAAACTCCAATGGAAAAACATATAGCGCATTTTTTATGACGTCTACCACATCAATTTTTGCATCTTTACGAGAAGGCATTTTAGCAAAATCTGAAAAAGCTTCAGCAATCGCAGAGATGGTATCAATTTGTTGCAATAAAATATTAGTTGTTCGCATCGTCTTTTCTTCAAGATTTGGATCATTTACATCAAATTTTCGCATATAATTCTGTAGCATTAATCGCATTGGTGTTAATGGATTCTTGACTTCATGCGCAACTTGTTTCGCAAAATCTCGCCATGCTTCTTCTCGTTCTTGCTTAGCCAACAAATCAGATTGTTCTTTTAATCGAAATAGCATATCATTATAGGAGTCGACCAGAACTTTTATTTCATCGTTACCATCGTAACGAATCGGCATATTGTTTACAATAACTTCTGTTTCGCGAATACGATCTGCAAACGACCAAAGTTTATTAAGCGTACGTTTAGTAACAAAATAGACCGCAAATGTTCCAAACAAAAGAATAACTCCAAAAGCTAATCCATAACTACCAATTAAGGTAAACATGTCTTGCTGTAAAAAATCTTGGTTAGATTGATAAGGTAGACAGAGAACAGCAATATTTTCGTTGTAATAATTTTTGATATTACTATAAGACGAATAAACATTATTGTCGTCGGCTGTATCTTTATTCGTTACAATAAAATCATTTGATTTTTGTAGTTGGTCTAATATTTTCTGAGGTAAAACATCATAAGTCGTTGAAACTGGCTGTGTGGTTAAAATTTTATTACCACGCAAATCATAAATTACAATATCGGTTTTATTGATATCACCGATGCGAAGAAAACCATCTTCTAAAATGTCATGAATATTATCTTTGCTTGCTATCCCAGGGTAATTATCCATTTCATAATCTATCGCAGATTCTACCGCTCTAACTTTTCGTTTGAGAATATCTTCGTGATATTGTTTAGTTTGTGCATTGAAATGATTGGCAGTAATCAGCAAGATAGCTCCTGCTGTAAATAACAAAATCGTTACCATATAAATGATAATACGAACGGGTAGCGATAGGTTATTTTTTTTTCTAATCATTTTATTTTTGGAATAATCTTTTGACGTATTTTCCTAAGATATCAAATTCTAAATTCATTGTATCGCCAACTTTCACTTGATTAAGGTTTGTAAACTCCCAAGTATATGGAATAATTGCAACCGAAAACTGCCCTACTTTACTGTCAACAACTGTTAAACTAATTCCGTTAAGACAAATCGAACCTTTTTCTACTGTAACATTTCCAGACGATGCTTCATCATATTCTACTGTAACAAAAAAGCTACCATTTTGGTTTTCTATCGAAACAATTTTTCCGGTTTGATCTACATGACCCTGCACAATGTGACCATCGATACGACCATTGAATTGCAAACATCGTTCTAAATTGATCAAATCACCTTCTTTTAAAGTGTTAAAATTTGTTTTTTGTAAGGTTTCCTCTATGGCAGTAACTTTATAAAGTCCATCTTTGAAATCAACAACCGTTAAACAGACTCCATTATGTGCAACACTTTGATCAATTTTTAATTCATCACAAAAATCAGCTTCAATCCATAAATGTAAATTAGATTGCTCTTTCTCTGCTTTTATAAGCTTTCCTACTCCTTCTACGATTCCTGTAAACATGATGTTATTTTTGGTGAAATTAATAATTAATTTAAACTTATAAAATGAAAAAGGGATGATTTTAAAACATCATCCCTTAAATATATTATCTCTGTAATAATTTTTACTCTACAGTAACAGATTTTGCCAAGTTACGAGGCTGATCTACATTCTTACCTAATTTAACGGCAATCCAGTACGATAATAATTGTAATGGAATAGCTGTTAAGATTGGAGAGAATTCTTCTGCTGTTTCTGGGATTACTACGTAATCATCTGCCATAGCAGTTACTTGCTCATCACCATCATTAACAATTGCAATTACTTTGGCGCTACGTGATTTAATTTCTTGAATATTAGAAACTACTTTCTCGTAATAACCTTTTTTCGTTGCAATAACAATAACAGGCATATTTTCGTCCAATAATGCAATTGGTCCGTGCTTCATTTCTGCCGCTGGATAACCCTCTGCGTGGATATATGAAATCTCTTTTAACTTTAATGCACCTTCTAAAGCTGATGGATAGTTGTATCCACGTCCTAAATAAATTGCATTTCTGTTATCTTTGTATTTATCAGCAATTTGATCAATTACACCTTCACAGTTGTCTAAAATTTGTTGAACTAATTCTGGGATACGTTCTAACTCTCGTGTTAACAATGTAAATTTCTCTGTTGATAATTCACCATTTTGTTTACCTAATTTTAAAGCAATCAACGCTAAAATTGTTAACTGAGCTGTAAATGCTTTTGTTGATGCAACACCAATTTCTGGTCCTGCATGCGTATAAGCACCAGCATCTGTAATACGAGCAATAGAAGAACCTACAACATTGTTAATTCCAAAGATAAATGCTCCATTTTCTTTCGCTAATTTAAGAGCTGCCAATGTATCTGCTGTTTCTCCAGATTGAGAAATTGCAATCACGACATCGTGTTTATTGATGATTGGATTGCGGTAACGGAACTCAGATGCATATTCTACTTCTACAGGAATACGAGCGAAATCTTCGATCATGTATTCTGCAACCAAACCTGCGTGGTAAGAAGTTCCACATGCAACAATGATGATACGTTTTGCATTCAAGAATTTTTCTTGATGATCCCAAATACCAGCCATTTTAATAACACCTTCGTCTACTAATAAACGTCCACGCATTGTATCACGAATAGAACGAGGTTGTTCGTTGATTTCTTTTAACATGAAATGCTCGTAACCACCTTTTTCAATCGCTTCAATATTTAATTGTAACTCTTGAACATCTAAAGAAACTGCTTCATTGTTATGGATTGTACGTACATCAACTTCTTTATCTAAAGTAATTGTGGCCATGTCACCATCTTCCAAATAAACCGCATCTTTTGTAAACTCGATAAACGGAGAAGCATCAGAAGCAACGAAAAATTCGTTATCTCCAATACCAATTGCTAATGGAGAACCTAAACGACCTACAACAATTGTATTTGCTTCTTCTTTGTCTAAAACTGCAATCGCATATGCTCCAATCACTTCATTCAAAGCTAAACGAACTGCGTCAGTTAAGTTTAAATTTTGTTCTTCTTGAAATAATTGAATAAAGTTTACTAAAACTTCTGTATCTGTATCACTATGAAAAACGTACCCTTTGTCTTTTAATAATTGTTTGATTGATTCATAATTTTCGATAATTCCGTTATGAACCAATACCAAACGTCCATTATTAGACATATGAGGATGAGAGTTTACATCATTTGGAACACCATGTGTTGCCCAACGTGTATGCCCAATTCCTAAATGAGGTGTTTTATCTAAATTTGCTGATTTATCTTCTAAATCTGAAACTTTTCCTTTTGTTTTTACCAATTCAAAATCGGTACCAGTAGAAAGAACTAAACCTGCACTATCATATCCACGATATTCTAGTCTTTTTAGTCCATTAATAATAATTGGGTACGCTTCGCGATGTCCAATATATCCTACAATTCCACACATAATATTTTATAGTATTTTAGTTAAATTCGTTAAATATAATACGCCCTATTTTTGAGAGTAATATACCAATAATTTCAGCTTTTTATCCGCTACTTCCGAATTATTTCCATGTAAAACAATTCTGTATGGATTATAAGCTCTATCATTTTGATAAGGATTTGTACTATTAATCGTAGTTGCATCGCTAACAGATGTTATAAAATTACCTATTGTAATAAACATCGTTTGATCTTTAAACTCATTTCCTTTCTCTAACATGCTTTTTAGATGTTTCGTGATATCAATTGTATAATAATCCGTATCTCCTTTTACAATAGGATTAAAGTGAACTGATGTAGGGTATGAATTATAGAATTCTAAAACGTCTGCATACAATTCATTTATAACTTTATCATCTTTTTTGTAGTTATTCCAAGCTACTAAATAAGGCGGTTTTGGAAAACTAGTTGAACCATCAATATAGAATTTTAATTTTGCTCCAAGAATCACAATATTACTTTTTGTCATCTCAGATTTTAATTCATCTAATTGCGTTTGATTGAATTTTAATTTTGCATAATTTCCACTCATTCCGCTTAAATACAATCTCGCGTCACCATTCACTTCATCGGGTTTGATTGTAGAATAAGTAGAACCTACTGCATTATTCACAATTTGAGAAGCAATAATATTGGCATTATTTGCAGTACCAGAATTCCACTGATTTGTCATATCAAAAGCATAAGTAGCACTCAAACGTTCTTTATAATTTGTGTCTGAACTTGTTTTTGCTGTCGGATTTTTATATGAATAATACATCTTCAAGTCAATTTTATTTGGATTAAAATTGACAATAAATCCATTTGATTCTTCAACAGAAAACTCTAAACCTTTGATATTTTCACGAATAAATGTTGCGTAATCAGAAAGTAATCCTGTTTTTGCATTTTTAATAATTTTTTCGTCAAAATAATCTGGATCTAAAGAAACTTTGTAACCAGGAACAACCTCAGAAATATTAGAAGTTCCCGTTTTTTGTTTAACAACTTTTCCTGTTACTGTTTTTCCGATAGTAGCTTTTCCGATTACTCTCGAATTAACAGAAATTGGCGACTCAAGTCCACTTAGTGTTGAAAAATATTTTGTGTCTTTATATAAGACCGTATTAATGTCTTTAATTTTCAACGTCATTGTCAAATCCTTATTCCCATACAAAGAGTCTACTGCATACTTTGTTGTAATTTGAATTGTATCTGTATCATTTGGTTTCTCTCCTGGTTTAGAAAGATTGATCGTATCTTTAGAAATTGGATCTTTAGTTGTACTGTAATAAACTGGAATTACCAAATTCACAGAATCTACTTTAGGTTCAGTTCCAAAATCCTGATCACCAGCATTTGAAGACGAAGGTCTAATTTGTGTATAAAACTTAGAAGACGTAGAACCAAAAATTGGTTCGTTGTACACACCAAAAGCTCCATTTTGAAGTACAAACTTATCTGTACGAAGCGTATCAAAATTGGCATTAAAAGCAATAACATCTAAGGATTTTACATTTCCTTCTGCCTCACCTCCAATCACATTGTTATCTAATCCTAGTGTTTCATTCTCACACGAAACAATTGCTCCCATTCCAATCATCATTGCAACAGACACAGAAAGGACATTCAAAAATTTTTTCATTAATCTAAACAGATTTTAATTAGAGTTCATTACTTCCTCAAGATAAAAGTTATTGTAAACTTCTTTTGCTTGTTCTTTAGAACAATAGTCTAATAGAGGAATATTTTGTTGGTTGATATAGTTTTTCACATCTTCTGGAATCATCTCTTCTCCTTTCGCAACTGCATCTGCATATTGTAAAGAAGCTTGAATCATACCCAAATGTGTAGGTTTTTCTAAATATGTTTGTACATCAGCTTCTACTTTATCAAAAGCTAATTTTTTAACTAATTCGTTATCTAATTCTCCTTCAAATCCGTTGTCAAATAAAGAAACAACAACTTTCGCATCTTGAAAGAAAGGATCGTCAGAATAATATTTTTTTAGATACAATGGTACTAAACTAGACATCCAACCCATTACGTGAACAACATCTGGTTTCCAGTTTAATTTTTTTACTGTCTCTAAAACTCCTTTTGCGAAGAAAATAGAACGTTCGTCGTTATCAGAAAATAGTCCATTATGTTCTCCATAAACTTCTTTACGTTTGAAATATTCTTCGTTATCAATAAAATACACTTGTAGTCTTTCTCCTGGAACAGAAGCGACTTTAATGATTAAGGGTTGATCCAAATCATTAATAATCATGTTCATACCTGAAAGTCGTATTACTTCGTGTAATTGGTGTCTTCTTTCGTTAATTGCTCCAAATCTTGGCATAAAGATTCTTACATCTGCACCACTACTTTGCATGATTTTTGGCAAATCTAATGCTTGTGAAGACATCGGATTTTCAGGAAAGTAAGGTACCATTTCTGTTGTTACATACAATATGCGCTTTCCTTCCATAATTTCTACTCTCTTTTCCTAATGAATAATAAGGCACAAATTTACAAAAAAATGTTGATATATTATTTGCTTATAGTAGCTTTGCGAGATATTAGTTTTTTTTTAACAAATCAGTGTTATGGTTATATTTAACGAAAAGGAAAAATTAACTCCCGCAATCGTCGAGTTAAAAAACCAAAACAAAACCATTGGCTTTATCCCTACAATGGGCGCTTTACACGAAGGTCACATGTCTTTGGTCAAAGCTTCTAAAGCTCAAAACGACTACACAATCGTCAGCATTTTTGTCAATCCGACACAATTTAATAATGCAGAAGATTTAGCAAAATATCCTCGAACTGAGGAAAATGATAAAGAATTGTTAATGAAAAATGGCTGTGATTTTGTCTATATGCCTACTGTTGAAGATTTATATGAAACAAATGAAGGTGCAAAACATTACGATTTTGGTACAATAGACCAAGTGATGGAAGGCACTTCTCGCCCTGGACATTTTGATGGAGTAGCTACAATTGTTTGCAAATTATTCAAAGCAGTTCAACCAACAAGAGCATATTTTGGAGAGAAAGATTTTCAGCAAATTCGTATCATTCAAGAAATGGTAAAACAAGAAAATTTAGATGTCGAAATTGTTCCAATGCCAATTCATAGAGCAGATTCTGGTTTAGCATTTAGTTCAAGAAATGCACGTTTATCAACGCAACAAACTTCGGATGCCCCTCAAATTTATTCAATTTTATCGCAAGCTGTAACGCTAAAAAATGAAGGAAAAGATGTTGCTGAAGTAAAAGCTTTCGTCGAAAATGAATTCAAAAATTCACCTTTCGAATTAGAATATTTTGAAATCACAGATGAAGAAACGTTATTGTCAATCGAACATTTTTCTGATGCAAAACATATTCGTGGATTTGTCGTTGCTTATGCAGGCGATGTACGATTAATCGATAATATTCAGTTTTAATAAAATAGATCAAATCCTTCACTCCAATCGAAAAATATTGGAACGGGTTTTGAAATTTATAAGTTCAGTGTAACTTTGCAAAATTATGATGATAGAAGTATTTCACTCTAAAATACATAGAGTTAAGGTAACAGACGCAAAATTAAACTACATCGGAAGTATTACAATCGATGAAGATTTGATAGATGCTGCAAATATGGTAGTTGGTCAAAAAATTCAAATTGTGGTTCAAGAAAACGGAGAACGTTTTGAAACTTACATTATTAAAGGAAAACGTGGAAGCGGAGAAATTTGTTTGAATGGACCAGCAGCACGTAAAGTACAAGTAGGTGATACTGTCATTTTAATCACGTATGCGATGATGGAATTTGAGGAAGCCAAAACCTACGAACCAACAATTGTTTTCCCTAACGAGAACAATCGTTTAGATTAAGAAATTAATTTTCAATAATTTATATGAAGAGTAAGATCAAACAATCGCTCTTCTTAATCATTGCTTCATTGTTAGCCGTTTTTTTTGTCGTGGTAACAGTGAAGCAAATTGATTTCGAACGAGTTGCAAAAGTTTTAAAACAAACCAATTATTTTTGGATTTTTGCATCTATGGCAATCAGTATTCTCACGTATTGGATACGCGCCGCTCGTTGGAATCTTCTTCTAAAGCCGATGGGCTACAACACACAAACCTCATCTGGTTTTTGGGCTATTGCATTTGCATATTTTATGAATTTGACCATTCCTCGAAGTGGCGAAGTGGCTCGTGCAACAAGTTTCTATAAAATGGAAAAAGTGCCGTTTGAGAAATCTTTCGGAACAGTAGTTTTAGAACGTGTAATTGACGTTTTATTTTTGGGATTATTTTTCGGTTTAACACTTATTTTCAATTACGAAACATTCATCAAATTTGTTGAATTGGGCAACAAAGAAAAAGCGCACCAACCAACAACAGAACCTTCTTTCTTAAAATATTACATCGCAATTGGAGTTCTTGTTTTAGGAATAGGATTAGTTGCTATTTTCTGGAAAAAAATTAGTCAATTAAAGTTTTTTGAAAAGATTAAAACCTTTCTATTTGGACTTTGGGAAGGCATAAAATCAATCTCAAAATTAGAAAAAAGAGGTTTATTTATTTTTTATTCTTTCACACTTTGGATTTGTTATTTTTTAATGACTTTCCTTGTTTTCTTCGCTTTTCCTGACACCAAAAATTTTGGAATACCAGAAGGTTTATTTCTTTTGATTGCGGGATCTTTGGGAATGATTTTACCTGTTTCGGGCGGTTTGGCTTATCCGTATATTATGTCGATTGCATTTTCGGCCGTTTATCTTGCAAAAGGAGGAGATCAGCACGAAGGACGAGCAATTGGAGATTATTTTGGATTAATCCTTTATATAGCTCAAGTAGTATCGATGATTAGTTTTGGATTGATTGCTATTTACAAAATCGCACGAATTCGACGAGATTCTACACAATAGATTTGCATAAAAATGTTGGACGAAAGAGATTATTTTTCACGTTTTGTAAATGCTTTATTAGAAAGCATAGAACGTTATTTACATAATCCAAAAAGTATTTCCGAAGAAGAAATTCAATTCGATTTGACTAAAATATCTGCGTATTTTGAAAAAGAACATCAAATTAATCTTCTTTCAAATCCTAATCTCATAGATAAAGAATTTTCTGTTGAAGAATTGGAGTTATTGATTTCTTTTTATTATTTACAAAATATTCATTTTCAATTGGAATCAAAAGAAATTACATTAAAATTGATTCAACAATACAATCATCAATCTCAAGTTTTTAGTTTGAAAATAAATGAAATTCAAGCTTATTTTGAAAAGTTATAATCCAAACTTTCTATTCCAAAGTTTTACCATTTTATTGATTTCCCAAGGATTTATTTTATAAAATATTTTCATCACTACAAAGAAAATAATATTGACTAACAGCACAAAAAGTAATTCCATAGCGAATAAGTTTTATTAAATATACATTTTATTTCTTTATCATTTCCAAACATTTAGGCGCTTGTTCCTCTAAAATTTCTGTGATTTTATCGTATTTATTTTCTTTTACGAGTTTCTCTAATTCAAAATTCGCATAACAATATCGTACATAATCTGTGACTTTACTTTCTGGAATATTCAATGTTTCGATGAAATAATTTGAGGTAAAATAATTCTCTAAATCTTTGATTTTATCCACCTTTTTGAAATATTTATCTACTTTTTTAGCTTCTTTCTTTTGTCCTGAAATCATAGCTATCCAATTAGAAGGATCTAATAATCCATTGTTATTCAACATCGAAGAAGCATAAGGATCAATTTTTCTAAAGCGCAAATTTGGATCAAAACCCAAGTTCAAATTATCATACAATTCATCTACTTTTCCGTGTTCTAACTTGATGTTATTCTTAAAATTTTTGTCTAAGGTATTAATTCGCGCTTCGGCAAGTTCAATCGTTTCAATATTCAAGTGAATAGTTAGCATTCCTTTGGTAAAAATATCCGAAGTAATTTTGATTTTCCGTTCGATATAAAAATCATGTGTAATCATCAATTCATCTCCAACAGACGCTTTAATCGAAAACATTCCATTTTCGTTTGTCAAAACTCTAGCGTTAGTCATTTCGTTCATAATCAAAATATGATCCACAGCATCTTGCCCAACAACGCCATCGTCAATCACCACTTTTCCAGTAATCAAAGTTGTTTGCGCAAAAGAAAAAGTGCTTACCAAACCAAAAATTATAACGTATAAAATTTTATTCATTCTTTTGGATTTTTGACAAATAAATCGGTGCTTGTTCCTCTAGAATCTGAGTAATTTTGTCGTAATTATTTGCTTCGACCAATTTATCTAATTCAAAATTAATATAACAATACTTTACATATTCACTGACTTTATTTTTTGGAATATTCAACGTTTCGATGAAATAATTTGGTGTAAAATAATTCTCCAAATCTTTGATTCTATCTTCTTTTTTGAAATATTCATACTGTTTTTTTTCTCGTTTCCGTTGACCTGAAATTGCAGTAATCCATGCCACAGGATTCAATAATCCAAAACCTCCAATATTTGAAGTAGCATTAGGATCGATTTTTCTGAAACGCAAATTAGGATCAATTCCCAAATTCAACTGTTTGTACATTTCATCAACTTGGTCATATTTGAGCTTGATATTGTTCTTAAAATTTTTGTCTAATGTATTAATTCGCGCTTCAGCAAGTTCAATCGTTTCAATATTCAAGTGAATCGTCAACATTCCTTTTGCTAAAATATCCGAAGTAATTTTGATTTTTCGTTCGATATAAAAATCGTGCGTAAAAATCAATTCATCTCCAACAGAAACCTTAATCGAAAACATTCCACTCGTATTTGTATAGGCTTTCGCATTCGTCGATTCGTTTGTCACCAAAATATTGTCCACCGCATCTTGCCCCGCAATTCCGTCATCAATCACTACTTTTCCAGTAATCAAAGTCGTCTGCGCAAATGTAAAAACGCTCAACAAATTCAATAATATAATGTATTTTATTCTACTCATTTTTCTTCATTTTTGCTAAATAAATCGGCGCTTGTTCTTCAATTACAAAAAGAATTTCATCAAAATTATTATCTCGTAACAATTTCGGAAAATCAAAATTTGAATAACAATAATCCAAAAACTCGTTTATTTTTCCTTCTGGAATTTTCAAATCATTCACAAAATAATAAGTCGTAAAAAATTTATGCAACGCCGACAATTGATCTTCTTTCACAACTTTTATCGGAACTGGATTTTTCATTCGCTTTTTTGGGCTTTTAAACACATTTAACAACCCAATTAAATTAACTCCTCCAACTTGTTTAATCGTTCTATTCACTCTTTCCTCATCATGTTTAAGATTCAGTTCCGCTTTAAATTCTAGAGAAGTAAAACCCGCTTCATCATTCAATTTTTCTTGGAATGACTTTTCTTTTCCCAAATTTTTGAGCGAATTTTTATCCAATTTTGAAATATTTGCTTCTTTCAATTCAATCACTTCAATATTTACATGAATCGTTACAAAACCTTTCGTTATCATGCTTTCCGAAACTTTCAATCTTCTTTCTTCTATTCCCGTATGTTTGATTAGCAATTCATCATTCAAATTCACATTTATCGAAAACAATCCAACATTATTGGCTTTTGTTCGGGCTTTTGTTGTTAAATTTTCGATCGAAGTTCCTTCCAAATCAATCATTTCTTCTGCATCATCCACAATAATTTTTCCCGTAATTAAAGTGCTTTGCGCTTGAAGATAACTTGATGAAATGATTAATAAAAAGAATAAAATTCTACTCATGTTCGATTGGTTTTTGATTGATGATTGAAAGATAATTTGGTGCTTGTTCTTTTAAAATTTGCTTTATTCTATTGAAATTTTTCTTACGAATTAACTTGTCAAAATTATTTGAATAATAACATGTTCCAATAAAATCTATAATTTGACTTCTCGAAAGTTTTAAATCTTTGATGAAAAAAGTTTCACCAATAACACTTTTCAAATCAATAATTTTCTCATAAGTAGAAATCCTTTTTTTATCTAAAATTCCTTTTCCATTTGGTGTTTTAAATAATTTCACGATTTCCAATAAATTACCTGCATATGGGTTGTCTTTTCGATGAAATGCCGCCCAATTATGTCTCTCAACAACAGCTTTTTGAAACTCCTTATCATTAACACCAGTCGCATCAACAATTTCTTTGGAAGCAGATTTATTTTTTCCCAATTTGTTAAGCTTGTCTATATTTAATTTCGAGATATTCGCTTCTTTCAATTCAATCACTTCAATATTTACATGAATCGTCACAAAACCTTTCGTAATCATTCTTTCCGAAACTTTCAATCTTCTTTCTTCAATTCCCGTATGTTTGATTAACAATTCATCATTCAAATTCACATTTATCGAAAATAAGCCAACATTATTCGCTTTTGTTTTGGCTTTTGTCGTTAAATTTTCAATCAAAGTTCCTTCCAAATCAATCACTTCTTCTGCATCATCCACAATAATTTTTCCTGTAATTAAAGTGCTTTGTGCTTGAAGATAACTTGATGAAATGATTAATAAAAAGAATAAAATTTTACTCATGTTCGATTGGTTTTTGATTGATGATTGAAAGATAATTTGGTGCTTGCTCCTCGAAAATCAAACTAATTTGATCATAATTATTTGCTTTTAAAAATGGTTCTAACTTAAACTCAACAAAGCAATAATGAATAAAATCAAGAATATTTCCTTTCGGAATTTTCAAATCATGCTCAAAATAATATTCGGTAAAATAATCTTTGAGCTGAATGATTTTATCGTATTTATCAAGATTTTTCTTTTCCAGAAAATGTTTATACGTCTGCACTTCTTTATCCGAATACTGCTCTATCAAACCCATCACATTTTCATAACGAATAGGAACTTTTAATTGTCGAAGATATTTCGAAGCAAAATAGGCTTTCACCATATCATTTTTAAACTCCTCATTAATGCCTAAACTTTTGTTGATTTTTTCACTTTGCGTTTCGTCTTTGCTAATATTTTCTTTCCAATCCTTTTTTAGTGGTATTATTTTTGTTTCAGAAAGTTCTATCACTTCAACATTTAGATGAACTTCTATAAAACCTTTTCTAATCATTGATTCGGAGACTTTAAGCTGACGTTCTTCGATTCCAATTTGTTTAAAAAGTAAAATATCATTTGACTGAACTCGAATCGAAAAAAGACCTTTTTCATTTGATTTTGTTCGTGCGTTTGATGTTAAATTTTCGATTACAAAATCATCAAGATTAACGATTTCATCCGCATTATCTACTATAATTTTCCCCGAAATTAAAGTAGATTGTGCATAGGCAGAAATACAAAAAATATAAAAAAAGCTAAGAAGTAAAGTTCTTTTCATTGGCATTTTAAAACATGATTAAAAATAATCGAGAAAATGATTGAAAATCAATATTTAACTCAACTTTATCTAAAGTTGATAATTTGTTAAAAAAGTAAATTATTGTTAACGTTTTTTGGTTATTGTATTAAAATTTTTCACACTTACAACTCCATATCTTGTCGCGATAAAACATTATTTTTGTCTAAATTTGAAACTATGGCTAAAACAAAAACTACATATTTCTGCCAAAACTGTGGCACGCAAACCTCGCAATGGATGGGACAATGCAAAAGTTGTGGCGAATGGAATACCATTGTTGAAGAAATTGTGGACAAAGGTGACGAAAAAAAATCGTGGAAAGATAAATCGGATAAAAAAGAGAAAACTTTTGCACTAAATATCCGAGAAATAAATCCATTAGGAGAAATAAGAATTTCGACTAAAAACCAAGAATTAGACCGAGTTTTAGGAGGCGGAATTGTTCCTGGATCGGTGATTTTGGTTGGTGGAGAACCTGGTGTTGGAAAATCGACATTGATGTTGCAAGTTGCCTTAAAGTTAGATACGATTAAAATCTTATATGTATCTGGAGAAGAATCTGTTTCGCAAGTAAAACTTCGTGCCGAACGAATTGGAATTGAATCAGATCAATGTTTTATTTTACCTGAAACCAATACGCAAAAAATATTTGCGCACGCCAAAGAAATTCAACCTCAACTAATTGTGGTCGATTCTGTGCAAACACTTCAAACCACTTATGTAGAGTCGTCTCCAGGAAGTATTTCGCAAATTCGAGAAACAACTTTTGAGCTAATTCAATACGCAAAAGAAACCAACACACCGATTATTTTAATTGGTCATATTACGAAAGAAGGTGTAATTGCTGGACCAAAAATTTTGGAACATATGGTAGATGTTGTATTACAATTTGAAGGCGATCGCAACCATATTTACCGAATTTTACGCGCAAATAAAAACCGTTTTGGCTCAACTGCCGAAATTGGAATTTACGAAATGCAAGGCGCTGGTTTACGTGAAGTGACAAATCCATCCGAAGTGTTAATCACGAAGAAAGATGAATTATTGAGTGGAAATGCAATTGCAGCAACTTTGGAAGGTGTTCGCCCAATGTTGATTGAAATTCAAGCTTTGGTTTCTACTGCAGTTTATGGAACTCCGCAACGTACGGCGACTGGTTTTGATGCCAAACGATTGAATATGTTGTTGGCAGTTTTAGAAAAACGTGCTGGGTTCAGACTGAATATGAAAGATGTTTTCTTGAATATTACAGGCGGAATTCGAGTGGATGATCCTGCAATTGATTTAGCTGTTATTGCAGCAATTCTTTCATCAAGCGAAGATTCTGCTGTTCCAGATAATTGCTGTTTTGCGGGAGAAGTTGGTTTGAGTGGAGAAATTAGAGCTGTAAATCGTGTTGAACAACGCATTACCGAAGCTGAAAAATTAGGTTTTGATGCAATTTTTGTTTCAAAATACAATAAATTAAAAGATACAGATTTTGGAATTCGAATCGTTAGAATCTCAAAAGTTGAAGATTTATATCGTATGTTATTTCAATAGAATATTAAATATTTTATAAACACTTGATTTATACATTATTTTTTCTATTTTTATTCGAAACTAAAAAACATTATTATGGATTATTCTAACCAATCTACTCAAGATTTTAATCAACCTCAACAATCTTCTTTTGAAGAAATCAAACCGAAACCAGAAAACAACCTTGTTTTAGCTATTATTGCAACTGTTTTAGGTCTTTGCTCACCATGTTGTATCGGATTGATTTTAGGAGGTGTTGCTATCATTTTTGCAAATCAAGTAAATACGAAATACGATGTTGGCGATTATACAGGAGCTGAACAAGCTGCAAAAAATTCTAAAATATTAAGTTATGTTGCTGTTGGTTTAGTCGCATTAAATTTAATTTATGTTATTTTCGTATTTATAACACAAGGTAGTGAAGCTATTCTAGAGCAATATCAAGGTGTTTTAGACAGATAATATTAGTATTTACAAGTAAATATGATAAAACGGATTTTGGTTTATGGACTAGCAACGCTTTTGACTATTTTGGTAATTGTCTATTTTTATAGTTATTACAGCAACCAAAGTCCGTTTTCTATCAAATGTATATTTCATAATGTAACAGGTTTATGGTGTCCTGGCTGTGGTGGTCAACGCGCTTTTTCCTTACTTGTTCACGGACATTTTTTTCAATCGTTACGCTACAATCTTATTTTGCCTTTTTCACTTTATATTTGTGTACAATTCTATTATGCTATTGTTGGAAATATTTTTTTAGGCAAACCAATGTCAGGCAAATTACATCTCCCTGCAAGTTTTGCGCGAAATTTCTTAATCTTACTTTTGATTTATTCTATTTTAAGAAATATTCCTATTTCTCCATTTATATATTTGGCACCAGAAAGTTAGAATCAAAAAAATCAGAGAACTATTCCTCTGATTTCTTATTTGTTGTTCGTGGATTTTGACGCTCCTCGCCTTCTTTCAATTCTCCTCGACGTATTCTATTTTTGTCCGAATCTTTATCATCATTTGGTAAAGAAACGGGTTGATTTGCCTCTCCTAAAACCCAAGTTTCAGTTGCATCCCACATCGCTCTAATTTTGATTGGCTCTGGATACAAATAAATTGGTTCGGGCTGTTTACCTGATAAATAATCGCCTGTATCCCATTTTCCATTTTCGTTTTCATCAACCAATAAACGGAACAAATATTCTCCTGGTTCAATAAAGTTGAATTCGAAATAGTTTTTATTTGCTGGATTATATAATTCTTCAATCACTGTAAAATCTTTATCAGTCTTTAAAAACTGTAAAATAAATGGTTTGGATGGTGTATTTTGAAGCGTTAATTTCAAATGTCCGAAATCGCCTCGTGTTCCCATTTTTATAGGATATGCAAGTGTATCATTCTTCTCTCCCAACACATCTGTCAATGCATTTGGATAGAGATTTACTTCAAATTTTTCGTCTAAATTTTTCTCAAAAGCAAAATTCAAGTTCTGTGCATTCACTGTATCGATCGAAACTTTGAATGGAATGGAAAGCGTATCCTTAAACACATAAATTTTAGATAAATCCAATGATTTTATTGGTGCATTTGCCTGAATTTTAAACGGTTTATTTGGTGCTAATTTTTGATCATTTATTGCTTTAAATTCTAATTTTCGTTCAGTATTCGATTTTGAGTATAATGCACTTACTTCATCAATTTGATCTTTATGTTGAACCTTGAAGTTCAATTTTGCACTTCTTCCTACAATTGTATCCACTTTTGGATTGAACCAAAAATTAATCGAATCTTGTCTTGGAAACTTCTGAATATAAGCCGTTTTAAATTCTTTCCCAACCGGCGTTATCGTAACATCATCCGTTGCTCCTGTCGTTTTAAAAACAATTAAACCTTCTTGTTTAAAACTCGCTTCAGGTTTACGATAAGCTGGTTTTTGATTGAATAAATTCAAGTTGATTTGTTGATTCGAATTCAGCTCAATTGGTTCGTTATGAAAAGCCAAACGCTCTTTCCCATAATCGTACATCACATTTTCTACCTTATCCTCAAAAGCAATCAATTTATATTTGCCCGAAGCCAAATAATTTAATTGATATTCTCCTTTATCATTGGCTCTCGCAATATAATATGGTTTCTTTTGCAGAATAATGCTGTCTTTGTAAGCACTGTCTACTTTATATAGCCCAACCAATATCTTCTCTGGTAACTTGAAATCATAAGACGCATTTACTCGACCTGTCACCTTCAACGAATCAATAAAACTACCTGTCGAAAAAACATATTGAAAGTTTGACAACTTATTATTTTCGTTAAAATCTTGAATCGCATCACCAAAATTGAAACTATACGTCGTGTTTGGTAACAATGGTTCTTGAAATTTAATCGAAATATTTTTCTTAGCTAAAGCTTGCGGCGTCACAATTGGCGGAATTTGAAACGATGGCGAAACAACCACATTTTTGCTGTACTCTTTTAGAAGAATGTACTCATCAAAGTTGATTGTCGCCTCTTGCAAATTGACATCTACATTCGTTGCCAACGTATCTGGATCAGCTTTTAGGAAAACTGGCGGAGTTTCATCTTTAGGTCCTCCCGTTGGTGAACCTTGTCTTGCACAAGAAATAACCGTCAAAATGGTTAATATCAAAAGCGAAAAACGTGTCGTCTTATTCATGGGCGCAAGTTAAGAAAAAGCTTGTTATTAAGCACAAGCAATGGTAATTACACTTATCTTAAAATTTTCTGAAAGATTAAACTTTTTTATTGCTGATGCAATCGTTGCGCCAGTTGTTAACACATCATCAATCAAAATATAATGTCCAGGTTTAAGATTTGGATTGATTTCAAACGCATCTTTCAAGTTATCCAATCGGTGTTTTTTGTCTTCATTTACTTGAGATGAATTGTATTTAGTTCGGATTAATCCATCCGAAAAATAATTTATCTGGTTGATTTCTGCCAACGTTCGTGCAAAATTTTCTACTTGATTGTAGCCTCTTGTTTTCAATCGTTTTGAATGCAATGGAATCGGAATAATTCCGTCATAATGACTCAAATCAAACTTAATCATCTGCGCTAAATCAATTCCAATTTCTGGGCGATTTCTATATTTCATTTCATGTAAAATAGCTTGCGTGGTGTTATGATGTTTAAATTCTAACAAAGAAAAAGCGTTTTCAACTTCGCAAAAATTTCTCAATTTATCATAAGCTCGATTATTTTGATCGAAATTAAAATGTGTGAAAACGAGTTTTGTTGAACACGAAACACACAGAAATTGCGAAGGTTGAATGACGTCTTGGCAATCCAAACAACGCATCGGAAAAAATAAATCAACCAAAGAATTTACGATTGTTTTGATTTCCATTACCTTTGCAAATTAAAGTTTAGTACTAAATTTAATGAAAATCATTCGACTTACAAAAGCTTTTACGTTCGAAACTGCACATGCATTGCATGGTTATGACGGAAAGTGTAAAAATATACATGGGCATTCGTACAAATTATTTGTAACTGTGAAAGGAACACCTTCTGAAGACACAACCGATGTGAAACTTGGAATGGTGATGGATTTTGGGGATTTGAAAAAAATTGTGAACAAAGAAATTGTTGATCTTTTTGATCACGCTATTTTATTGAACGAAAATTCACCTCACAAAATATTAGGTGAAAAATTATTAGCAGAAGGACACAATGTTGTTTTTACAGATTATCAACCGTCTGCTGAAAACATGATTTTGTGGATTGTGGATAAAATCAAACCTCTTTTACCAGCGAATATCGATTTGGTTGCTTTGAAATTACACGAAACTGAAAATTCTTATGCAGAATGGTTAGCGGAGGACAACCAATAAACATTCAGTTAGAACCTGGTAAAAAAGCCTATTTTTCTTCGGATCATCATTTTGGTGCTCCGAATGAAAAAGATAGTTTGGTGCGCGAAAAATTGTTTGTAAAATGGCTTGACGAAATAAAAGACGATTGTGGTGTTTTGTTTTTGATTGGCGATTTATTCGATTTTTGGTTCGAATATAAACATGTTGTTCCAAAAGGATTTGTGCGTGTTTTAGGAAAATTAGCCGAAATTTCTGATCGCGGAATTCCAATTTATTTCTTTGTTGGAAACCATGATTTATGGATGAAAGATTATTTGGAAGAACAAATAAACGCAATTGTTTTTCGAGATAAGCAGGATTTTATCATCAATGGAAAAGAATTTTTTATTGTACATGGAGATGGAAAAGGACCTGGTGATAAAGGCTACAAACGCATGAAAAAGGTTTTTACAAACAAAGTTTGTCAATTCCTTTTTTATCTACTTCATCCCGATTTGGCAATGTGGTTGGGAATTACAGCTTCGCGAAAAAATAAAATGATTTCAGGAGACGAAGATGTTAATTTCTTAGGCGTTGACAACGAATGGTTAATCATGTATAGCCGCAAGCAATTGCATCGAAAATACTTCGATTATCTAGTTTACGGACATCGACATTTACCAATGGAAATTGCTATAGGCAAAGCACGTCACATCAATCTTGGCGATTGGATTAACTACTTTACTTATGGTGTTTTTGATGGAAAAGAATTCGAATTAAAAACTTACCTCCGTAATCAAGGAGAAGAATCTCGGGATTCTATCATAAAAATTATAAATTAGCAAGCAAATCATAAAAACCCAAAGAAATGCCTCTTTTAGCCATTCTATTTTGGGTTTGCTTTCGCTAAAATATCTTGTTAACATTAACATAATGCTAAAACCTAAGAAGGCAAGATAAGCATCGTTATTTCCTCCGTAAAGAATATACGTAATCAGCATTGTTCCAAACATAAAATGCATCAACAAAAAGATACGTTTCTTTTGTGCTGTCAATTTATTCACATTCTTGAAATGATTGATAATTGAATAAATTAGAATAATTGCAATTGGAACTAAAAACAATTGTTTCCATTCGAAATGTACCATTGTAAACATTAATTGTTCTTTATAAAAATCGAACATAAAGTAATAATCGAGCAGAAAACTAACTTGAGCAACGATTAATATTGGCAAAAGAAATCCTAAAAAACCAAGAATAGGAATTTTTGGCTCTACCACTCTTAAAGTCAAGAAGTAAGTAAAAACTACAATTCCTAAAAAAATAAGTGGTGGACTTAATAAAATTGCAAAACTTATAAAAACGCCAATATCAAAAGCGTTATATGTATCATTTTTTTCGGACTCAAAATAGAGTAATTTAATCGTAACATAAGTAACAAGTAACAAACTACCAGCAATGCGATAATCGGATAAACCAGTTACAAAAGGCATTATCCATAAAATATAAATGAAAGTCGGATAAGAAGATCTGCTAATTAAATCATTTGTATTATCAGTATATCCAACTAAAGCTATAGTTAAAAACGTTAGGATTACGCCTAATTTTTCTAAATTACTCAGATCAATACTGTTAAAATTAGTAACTCCAAGTAACGTAAACAACACAATGATAAAAATCTGTATAAAAAAATTCCTTTTGTCAAGTAGATTAACCAACATTTTATTAACTTTGATGCAAATTAAGCAATAAACTAGAATATGGGAGTTATAACTGATTTATTTTTTGCGATTGGTGATATTTTCAAATGGACTTTTGAAAACTTATTATCTCCAATTGGTGTTATCTTTGGATGGTTATTTACATTCATCGGATGCGCATTGATGGGATGGTGGTTATATAAAATCGCTAGCTTTGGAACCGAAAATGAAAAAAGATACGAAAGATAATTTATCTTATATTGTATAAAATATATTTTCGAATTAATTCGAGAAACCTCTTATAAATTTTATAAGAGGTTTTTTTATCTTTTATATAGCATTTTTATCTCCTTTTATTATTAAACCTATCGTTTGATAAATAATCTGTAAATCTAAAAGAAGTGACCAATTACGTACGTAAAAGATATCCGTTCGTATACGATCTTCCATATCTTTATCACAATCTATAGCTCCACGATAACCTTTTACTTGTGCTAAACCTGTAATACCTGGTTTGACATAATTTCTAAGATTATATTTTCTTATAATTTCACTGTAATGTATATCTTGTGATATCATGTGTGGCCGTGGACCTACAATAGACATATCTCCGTTCAGTACATTAAAAAATTGCGGCAATTCATCTAAACTTGCTTTACGAAGAAACTTTCCAATTTTTGTAATTCTATTATCGTTAACTACTGTAGCTTTAATGGAATTTGTTCCATCATTACGCATTGTTCTAAATTTATAGCAGTCAAACTCTACTCCATTGATTCCTCTTCTCTTTTGTTTAAAAAATATTGGCCCTTTCGAATCTAACCTAATTAAAATTGCAATTATCGGAAACAACCAACTCATTATAAAAATTAAAACAAAACAAGAAATGATAACATCAAATAAGGATTTGATCAATTTATTTTCCGCTTTTTCTAGAGGAAATTTTTTAAATCTAAAAATTGGTAAAGTATCAATGTATACAACATCTAAACTTATTAATTCCGTGTTCAACGAATAAGGTATATAGCTTACTTTTATATGATGATCTTCGCAAAAGTTAACAATACTTTGTTCTTGTAATGATATAGGTAATCCTAATTGAGATATAAATATTTCTTTAACTTTATTTGATAATAAAACTGTTTCTAATGAATCATTATCAATAATATTATTTGTTTTGATAATTCTATAGCCATAATGTTTTCTATTCTCTATAATCGATTTAAAACGTGGAGTATTACTATTCTCTCCCAAAACAATAACATTCTTCACATCATTCCCTCTTTGAAAATTGTATCTACTCATAAAAAACACTAGTAATCGTGTAAAGATTAGATAAACAAATAAAATGGTAACAAAATAAACAATTAATTGATTCGCTAATAGCTCCTCTTTTTTTATTCCAGAAATTGTAAAAATAATCAAAGAAAAGAAAAATGTTTGCAACACTATTTTTCGAAGAATTTCTCTAAGAAAATTGACTCTTTTTATAGAATAGAGTTTTACATAATCTGCAATAACAAACCAAGCGATTAATAATAGTAAAATTGCTTTGTA
The DNA here is from genome assembly GCF_002322895.1 of Empedobacter sp. UBA1574. Taxonomy (NCBI): domain Bacteria; kingdom Pseudomonadati; phylum Bacteroidota; class Flavobacteriia; order Flavobacteriales; family Weeksellaceae; genus Empedobacter; species Empedobacter sp. UBA1574. Next base: position 63,693 of record NZ_DCOI01000022.1, read on the forward strand.
ATGAGCATCGAGTAATTCAGAAAAATAAGGAAGTCTAGCTAACTTAGTATGATAAAAATATTGGTATTGATTACAAATAAAAAAAAGTAAACCAAAAATAATAATCAATGCATCTAAAATATAGAATCCTATTTTTATTGAAAAATTAAATTTATTAAGATTACCCATTATAAAATTTACGTTATACTTTTTTTATTTTTGATTCTACGAAATCTCTCATTTTTTTCTCGAAAACTTCATGAGAAAAACTTAATGCATGATTCCTTATTAAAGTCTGATCAAATTGAAGTTCTTCGAACTCATTTATTGCAAAATTTAAACTTTCTTCAGTTTGTTCATCAAAAAAAACACCTGTTTGTTTATCTATTACAGTTTCCACAACACCTCCTTTCGCAAAAGCAATAACTGGTGTACCACAAGCTTGCGCTTCTAATGGAGCTATTCCAAACCCCTCTATACCAACTTGTATAAAAGCTTTTGCCTTACAGATATATTCGCCTACTAACTTCGACTCTAAAAAACCAAAAAAATGGATATTATCTGAGGTCGATAGCCTTACTAGGTCATCTAACTTTTCTCCATCTCCAATAACTATTAACTTCTTTTTGTTTTGATTAAATGCTTTTATAACAACATCAAATCTTTTTATTGAAGCCATTCTACCTACAATAACGTAATAATCTGACTTATGTTTTACAAGTTCAAAATTTTCGAAATTAACGGGTGGATAAATTACAATAGACTCTCTATTATATGTTTTTTTTACCCATTGTTGAACAAACTTAGAGTTAGAAATTATATAATCAGGTTTCTGAGCTTGTTTAATATCAATTTTTCTAAGAATTAATAATAATGGATAGAATAGATATTTACTTTTACCAAAGTATAGGTCTATTTCGTCCCAGATATAATTTGAATTTCTCGCCTGAAAATAACTTATATGAATTTGGTCTTTTCGAGATTTTGTAACGCCTTTCGCTATAGAATGAGAAGAAGAAATAAAATAATCAACTTCTGGAGAAACTTTCATTCGGTTTATTACCCAAAAGAAAATGAAGTAAAGAAATCTAAATTTATTTTTTAAAATTCTAAGAAAAGTATCGTGAACCTGTATGTTTTTTTGAGGAAAAATTTCCAAAAACTCCTCCTTTTTCATAATATTAGTCAAAGTATACACTTCGTCAAAAAGAAAAATTTGATTAAGCTTTGCGATTACTCTTTCTGCACCTCCGTATTTATCAAGCCAATCAATAATTATAGCTTTTTTCATTTATTATTTTTTAAAGGTTGAAATACTACTAAACAATGAATAAAATAATCCGCTAAAAACAATTCCATCAAATCGAATTAAAAAATCATCCGTTAAATTCGAAATAAAGAACAACGTTCCAAAACAAATAAATAGTGATTTGAAATTAAGTAAATCTATGCTTTTATAAAACGGAAAAAATATATAAATACAACAAACTATAAAGCCTATAACTCCAAATTTTATTGAGAAATCTAAGAATTGATTATGAACTGGAAATTCGTACTTAGCTAAGAAATGTTGATTTGTCTTTTTATAATAATCAAAAAGTTCTTTTTTACCCATCTCTGCTCCTGTTCCAAAAGGTAAATTTTCTTTTGCGACTTCTACAGATGCTTTCCAAATAGAGACTCTTGTCACCAAAGCATTAAACACTACAATTTCTGGATTTTTAATTTCATCTAGCTTTCCAACTTTATCCATATGTATAAAAGTAACCGAAGAGTATTTCTCGTACATATAAGGATTAAGTTTAACAAAACCTCCTATTATTGTGGTAGTTATCATTAACCCTGCGAATAAACCAATCATTGTTTTCTTTAATGAAAATATAGAAATAAGTTCTCTTACCAAAATAATAACAACGCAAATAATAACAGCTAATAACGTGACACGAGTATTGACAATTAGGACTAAACAAAAGGAAAGGAAAAATAGAATGATGTTAAAAAACATTCTATAAAATTGTTTATTTACAATTGATTGAATCAAAAAATAAAAATGAACTACACTCAAAAATCCAACCTGTAAATTAAGTAATGGTGCATGCGAGCCTAATGAAATTGCAAATTGATAACCAATTTCTATCAAATCAATTCCATTAATATATTTCGTTATTTTCTCAGGAAAAATTAAAACAAATCTTACTAAAAACCCTAATAATATAACGAGAAACCAGATCCTATATTGATTTAGAATAAAATTGATATTCAAGTTTTTATTCGTTAAAACAAAAATTGGAAAAATAATTAATGTCAATAATTTTTCTACAGATTTGAATCCTCCTGAAATTGTATCATTATTGAAAAAAAACAGTAAACTAATTAATAACGGAGAACTTATGATTAGAATATCTTTAAAATGTTTTTTTTCAATAATGATAAACTTATAATGAAGTAAATTAAACACTAAAAAAAGTATAATAATAGGTGTACAAATACTCCTAAAAACAATTGTACATGCAATTAGTATGATCAATAACTGATTAATTTGATTATACTTTTTTAGAGAAACTATCATAGTAGAAAACGTAATAAAACAATGGTAAAATTCCAATTTTGTGTCTAACTGCTGAACCTAAATCTGGCTCAAAAACACTTTGGATTGCTAGATAAGAAAACAGAAAATAAAATATCCATAATATTCTATTATTCTTTATCGGATCTTTTATGGCCCACGAAAAACGAACTATAAAAATTATTGTAAATAAAATCTGCCAAATAATAAATAGAAAAATTCGAGGTGATAATAAATGCTTATATTCTACAATTGGGAAATTAACTGATAAAAAACTATAAAAAGTATTCACTAACTCTGCTAATAATCCTGTAGGTTCTAATGGAGGAATTATCATAGAGTTTGCATCTTCAGAGCCTTGTCTAACTTCATTTACAGAATTTCTTGCTAAATCAGAAAAAAATTCTCCCTTTGCTAAATAATGTAACGCTGAAAATAGAATTATTACTAATACACTTATTATTATTATTCCGAATGTCCTGTTTGTATACTTTATTTTCGAAATAAAGTATAATAAAATAGATATAACAGGTATTAATGCAAAATAAGACCTGAAGAATATTCCAAATATTATTAATATTAAAAAAGAATATAAAAGTGATAAATCAAACCCTATTTTTTTAGATTGAAATAAGAAAACAATTTGTGAAATAAATAGAAATGTAATAAACTCTTTTGAAGGCATTGAGATAAAAATTCCTATCATCAAAAAAGCTAAGTAAACAATTATATTTTTTATAGTAAGGATATGAAAATCCTTTGGTACACCTATTTTGAATAAAATAATATAATAAAAAAACAACTGAAAAACACCTACTACATTAAAAGGTAATTTACCTAACTGAGTATATTTATAAAAAGACATTGTAAGCGGATAACTTCCTTTGAAACCTGCTTCATTATAATAATCAAAAACAATTGTATTAGCATCTATAAAGAACTTCTGTGGCAATACTTTCTCTCCTATCAATGCGATAAGAATTGACAATAAAAAAAGAAGTATAAATGTTAACTTATTTTTTTGTAGAGTAACTCTCATTTCAATTGATATAAATTTTTATTTTATCCTTTTGGTAAATATATATAACAGCACATAAGTTCCAAAAAAGAATTGTTAAAACATACGTTATAGACGCTCCTATTATTCCAAATTTAGGAATCAAAATTAAATTCAAGGAAAGATTAATTAGCAAAGCAATCAATAGAAAACTACGAAAAACTTTTGGTCTTCCTGTCATATTCAAGTAAGCAGCCGAACTTCCTAAACTTGAAATTAAAATTTGTCCAATAACAAGAATTAATAAAGCTGTTTTCGCTGCAATATATTCTGCTCCAAATATTGGTAAAATGTAATCAGAAAATAAAATAATTATTAAGCCTATTGTTACACTTAACAGAAAAATAAATCGACTCGAATGTCTTAAAACCTTCTTTAACTCGTCTAACTCATTCTTCAAATAAAGTTCAGCTATCTGTGGCGAAAGATTAACATTGATGCTTAAAATTACCATACTCAAAATTGCCATTATTTTTATTCCCAAAGCGTATAAAGCCACATCTGAACTCGAAAAATAGTTTCTCAAAATAATAATATCAATTGTAGAAAATAAATAAACTGCAAAGCTACTTATTCCCATTGGCAAAGAATAATCTATTATTTCGCGATAAGTTATTGATGAATAATTATGTTTTGATTTCGGAATTTTACTCAAAAGGACTAATACAAAAACTGAAGTAATAAGACCTAGAATTACAAAACCTAAAATATAATAAAAGACAATACTTTCCTCTTTTTCACTTCCATATAAAATGATTGCGCCAAAGATAACAGGAAAGAACTTGAATGTATTTCGAAATAATTCAGACCAAACAATTTGGTCAAGAGCTCTCAAAACCTCCGTATTAAAAAGAGTCCAAACATTAAAAAATAAAAACAATATACTATAAGATGTTATTTTATATGAGTTTTCCAAACCAAAAAAAGAATTAATAAAAGTTGAATCAAAAAAAATAAAAAAAATAAGTCCTATTATTAAACAAAAAAGAAAACTTAGAATTGATATTTTATAATACAATTTTTTTAGTTCATAAAATCTTTCTTCGCTTTTCAATCTTCCTGCGAAATATAAAATAGAGATATCTGTGCCGAACAAACAAATACTTCCTGATACGAGTAAAAACATACGAGTAAACTCGTAATCGCCCACCACAGAAGAATCAAAATTTCGATTAAAAAAAATAGTAAAACCAAATAACGTCAATACACCAATTCCTCTTAAAAAAAGTGTGATTAAACCTTGTTTAATTTCCTTGTTTTTGATAATATTTTTGCTCTTTTCAAGCATTTGTAATTTTTGTCTTTTGGTATAGATTATTGTACTTCGCATACAAATATTTGATATAAGACAAAAACAAGTAGAAACCAATCAAAAAAAGTGGTAAAATAACTACCATTTTTTCATATATCTTTTGGTGTATTTTATTGTTAAAAGATGTATTAACAGGATAAATAGTAGATTTATACTCAATTAACTTAGTATTAATATCAACTAATTTTTTCATATAATAATCTTTCATCTCAATTACATTAGATAATTGATCATAACTATTAATATTCAAATCTTTACCAACAACAGAAACACTTCCATTTCCTAAATTTTCTAGAATCTTATTAATTTGTTCAATACTCTTTTCTGCTTGTTGTTTAGCATTAGTTTGATTTTTAATTGCGAAAGCAGACCTTTGTTTATAATATGGTTTAGAATTAATAGTATTTAATAAAAAATCAATGATTTTTTGAGAATTCACCGATGAATTTGTTTTCAACGTGATTAAATGATATTTATAATTCTTTTTAAACTCTTCATTTTTCAAAATTTTAGATAAATCTTGTCCATTTGATGTTAATACTTTAAAAATTTCCAAATTATCCTTATCTGTAAGAATACTATTTATATTTTCTATAGATTCTATTCTTAAATCTACAACATCATTCAAAAAGTCATATTTAGATTTGTTCGAATTTAAGTTCGATTTAAAATTTTCTACTTCTGCATAAAGTAAATCAACACTTTCAAAATTAGGAACAACAACAACTTCTGTTTTAAAATTATTTTTTGATTTTTTATCAAAATAAACCCCAAGAGATATACCTAAAATGAACAAGATAATTACTATTATTTTGTTTCGAATAATAAAGTTGATTAATCGTAGGATTAAAAAACCTATTGATAGAAAAAAACCTTTAATTTTCTTCGCTAAAAAAACCAAATCAATTTCTTGATTATTATTTTCTTGTTGAGTTTCCATAAAATAAATAAGTGTTGTTGTTATAACATTAAAGTTTAGAACGCATTTATTTAACTTTTCTTATATCTCTATCTTCATTTAATTTTTTACTTCATTCAACTAATTTATTCCGTAAATTTGTTCTCATATTTTAATCTAAATTATTTGAACTATGTTCCTCGAAAATACCTTTAATCATAACAAAAAAAGTGGATGGATAGAAGTCATCTGTGGCTCAATGTTTTCTGGTAAAACCGAAGAACTTATACGCCGTCTAAAACGTGCCGAATTTGCCAAACAACGTGTCGAAATCTTCAAACCTACGATAGATACGCGTTATGCGGACCGCGAAGTCGTTTCACACAATCAAAATTCTATTACATCAACGCCAGTTGAGTATTCTTCAGCAATTTTATTATTGGCTGATGATTGCGATGTGGTAGGGATTGATGAAGCACAATTTTTTGATGAAGGAATTGTAGACGTAGCCAATCAATTGGCAAACGAAGGCAAACGCGTTATTGTTGCTGGTTTGGATATGGATTTCAAAGGTCGTCCTTTTGGTCCAATGCCCAATTTAATGGCGACTGCCGAGTATGTAACAAAAGTGCATGCAATCTGCGTTCGTACAGGAAATTTAGCCAATTATTCGCACCGAAAAATTGACAGTGATCGTCTTGTAGAACTTGGCGAAGTACTAGAATATGAACCATTAAGCCGAGTTGCTTTCTGGGAAGAACATAACAAACATAAAGTTGAAAACTTATAATCTAAATCAAATTGCAAGTATCATCAACGGTACTTTGATTGGAAATGGAGACGAAATCATCAATCAAATTTTCTTTGATTCGCGCATGATTGTCAATCCAATTCACGGAATTTTCTTTGCTTTTCACGGAAACCAAAAAGACGGACATTTGTTTTTGCAAGATGCTTATCAAAGAGGAATTCGAAATTTTGTCGTAGAAAAAGCGTTGACAAATTTGCCTCATGCAAATTTTATCGAGGTTGAAAATCCGCTACTTGCTTTGCAAAATTGGGCAAAAATTCATCGCAAACAATTTCATTTTCCTGTGATCGGAATTACCGGTTCCAATGGAAAAACGATTGTCAAAGAGTGGTTGAATCAATTGTTATGGAAAAAATTCTCGATTGTTCGTAGTCCAAAAAGTTACAATTCTCAATTTGGAGCAGCACTTTCTGTTTTGCAAATGGAAGAGAAAAACGATTTGGGTATTTTCGAAGCTGGAATTTCGATGCCAAATGAAATGCAAAATCTCGAAGAAATTATTCAACCAACAATAGGTGTGTTGACAAAAATCGGAGAAGCGCATTTAGAGAATTTTAAAAATCAAGATGAATTGATTCAGGAAAAACTGAAACTATTTTCTCATGTTGATAAATTAGTTTTCAATATCGAAAACGAAAAAGTTCATCAAGCTATTCTTGAAAACGCTCATTTAGCAAAAACAGATAAATATACTTACGGTTACTCCAATTCTGCCACTGTACAGATCAAGCAAATACAAAGTAATCAGACTAATACGCAAATTTCTATTTTACATAATCAACAAGAATTCACCTATTCGATTCCTTTTATCGATGATGCTTCGATTAAAAATAGTTTAATTTGCTTAACGACTTTAATTAGTTTAAATATTGATTATAAACAACTTAAAAACGAATTTAGTCAACTTCTACCAATCGAAATGCGTTTGGAAATTAAAGAAGCGATTAATCATTCAATTTTAATTAATGATACCTTCAATTCTGATCTAAATTCATTAAAAATTGGACTAAATGTGCTAAATCAACAACCGCGCGACAAAAAATCGTTGGTGTTGACGGATATTTTACAAAGTAACTTATCTGACCACGATTTATATCAACAAGCAGCCGATTTAGTCAACCTTTATCATTTTGATGAGATAGTGTTGATCGGAGAAAAAATTTCTCAGTTCAAACATTTATTTGAATCCTATGTTCGTTCATTCAACTCGACTGAAGAATTCTTAGAGCAGTTCAAACATCAACATGTCGACAACGAAGCTATTTTATTAAAAGGTGCTCGTCCGTTCAAATTAGAAAAAATTTCGAATGAATTAGAAACACGTTCCAACGATTCTGTTCTTGAAATTAATTTGCAACACCTGATCGAAAATATAAATGTGTACCGCTCATTGCTAAAATCTACCACAAAATTGATGTGCATGGTGAAAGCGAATAGTTATGGAACAGGAAGTTTTGAGGTAGCAAATACCTTACAAAATAACGGTGTCGATTTCTTAGGCGTGGCGATTGCAGATGAAGGAAAAGAATTGCGCGAGGCTGGAATTACCATTCCAATTATCGTCATGAACCCGGAACAAAGTAGTTACTCTACGGTTATCGATTATCAATTGGAACCAGAGATCTATAGTTTACGTGTTTTGAAATTATTCATTCAGAAACTACAAGAAAAACAAATTTCTTCACCTTATCCAATTCACCTAAAAATGGAAACAGGTATGAATCGTCTTGGTTTTCACGAAGATGATTTCGAAGAATTAATTGCAATTCTAAAAGATAATTCACATGTTTATGTTCGCTCAATTTTCACGCATTTAGCAACTGCCGATATGCCAGAGCAGGAAGATTATGCGAAATATCAATTAGAACGTTTTGATAATAGTTATTCAGTAATTACAACTGCTTTAAACATAAAACCAATCAAACATGCATTAAATTCTCCTGGAATTGTAGCGTATGGAGAACATCAATATGACATGGTTCGTTTAGGAATCGGAATGTATGGCTACTCTGAATATACCGATTTTATGGAGAAATATTTGAAACCTGTTGTGCGTTTCAAAACGGTAATTTCTCAGATTTCAGAGATTGAAAAAGGCGAAACTGTAAGCTATGGTCGTCGTTTTACAGCGGAGCGTCATACCAAAATTGCAACCTTGCCTGTTGGTTATGCAGACGGAATTCGTCGTTCACTTGGTTACGGAAAAGGAAAAGTAGGTATCAACGGGCATTTGGCTACAATTACCGGAACCATTTGTATGGATATGATGATGGTTGATGTTACCGATATTCCATGTAAAGAAGGTGACGAAGTGACTATTTTTGGAAACTCGCCAACTTTAGCTAACGTTACCGAATGGTTAGGAACAATTCCTTATGAAGTCTTAACTTCGGTTTCCCAACGTATAAAACGCGTTTATTACAAAGAATAATTTATTGAAAAGAGTTACTGAATAGTAGCTCTTTTTTTGTAATTTTAAAAAAAATAAATGGATAAAATAATTAGATTAATTGAAGAGTATAATAATTCTGACGATTCTCTGAACAATGAATTCGAATTAGAAATAACATCTGAACAGATTCTTTTTTATTTAAATGATTTTATCTTAAATGAGGATGATTATCCAACAGAAATTTATGATTCATATCCACTTTCTGTTTCACAAATAGAAAAACTAAAGCCTTTTCTAAAACTAAATAAAGCTTTTTCTCCCAACTTTTCGAAGTTTTCATATTATTTAAGTTGTTATGAAAATAATGTAGAATAGTTAAACAATTCTACAACTTAGATTCAAAATTGCTATCTTTATTCCTCAATTTAGATCAATTTATGCGCAGTCTTTTTGCTTTCATTTTCATTATTTCAACCATGACCTTTGCACAAGAAACAAAGAATGATTCAACGCGTCTAAAAGTGGGTGTTGTATTGAGTGGTGGTGGCGCAAAAGGCTATGCACATGTTGGCGCTTTGAAGAAGATTGAAGAAGCGGGAATCAAAATTGATTACATCGGAGGAACAAGTATGGGCGCGATTATCGGTGGATTATATGCCGCTGGATATACACCTGACGAACTCGAGAAAATCATGCATCAATTGGATATTTCTTCATTGATTACGCAAAATAAAGATCGTGCAGAGATTCCTTTTTTCGAGAAAGCATACAAAGAAAAATACATCTTAGAATTACCTTTTGATAAGTTCAAATTAACGATTCCAAATGCCATTTCAAAAGGTCAAGGTCCGCTTGATTTATTGACCTATTTATTGCGTCCAGTTCATGATATTGATGATTTCAATAAACTTCCAACGCCTTTTGTTTGTATTGGAACTGATCTCGAAACTGGAGAAGAAAAAGTCTTTCGTTCAGGATTTTTACCTCGCGTTATTTTGGCTTCGGGCGCTTATCCAACCATGTTAGATCCTGTCACAATTGATGGTAAAATATATGTTGATGGCGGTGTTGTCAACAATTTCCCCGTGAAAGAAGTGAAAGATATGGGTGCTGATATTATTATCGGTGTAGAATTGGGTGATGGTTTACAAAAACGTGATGATCTAAATTCTGCTATTGATATTTTGAGTCAAATTATGACGATGAGTATCGTTAAAAAAACAGATGAACAGAAAAAACTAGTCGATTTATTGATTAAACCGGAGCTAAAAGAATATACAGTTACAAGTTTTGATGAAGTAGATTCTATTTATAATCGCGGACTTGTTGCTTCAGAAAAAGTGTATGATCAACTTAAAGAAATTGCAAAAAAACAGCATGCTTCGAACAGAACTCGAAACGAAATCAAACTTGATGATTATGTTTTGGTCAAAGAAATCGAGGTTGAAGGATTGAAAAATTTCAACACAAATTATATCGAAGGTAAGCTAAGAATTCGTACTCCTGAAATTATAAAATATGATGATTTAAAAGCTGGAATTTCGAAACTATATGCTTCTGGAAACTTCAATAATATCACGTATAAAATCTCAGAAATTAACGATGAAGAAAATTTATTAACGTTAAAAGTTCAAGAAAATAAGACCAAACAATCTATCCGATTTGGATTACATTACGATGATTTATTTAAAACAGGATTACTTTTAAACTTCACTTCAAAGAATTTATTTGTCAAAAACTCGGTGCTTTCTGCTGATGTTGTGGTTGGTGATTATGCGCGATATAACATCAATTTTTTCATTGATAATGGATATCTTCCAAGTATCGGCTTCAACTCTTTTTCACATTATTTTGATAAAGAAATTGATCTAAGAAACTTCTTTGGCCAGGATAATATCTACAAAAAAGTAAATTATAACTTTAGAGAATACATCAATCAAATCTACATTCAATCGACTATCAAAGAAAAATTTGCTATTGGCGTTGGATTAGAGCATCAATACACAAAAGTTTTCACGAATAATTTTATTGCTTCTAATGAGGAATTTCCAGCAAAATCCGAAGGTTATTATTGGAAAGCGTATGGATATATCAAAGCAGATAATCGAAATAATGCAAATTTTGCGCGTAGTGGTTTAAAATTTGATGGAAGTTTCAAGTATTTATTTGATTCTAATGTAACTGGGTTTGAAAATAACTATTTGTTAGAATCAAGTTTAGAGGCAAATTTTCCGTTAAATAATTTCCTAAGTTACAGATTTACTGCTAACTTTGGAACCTTTTTCAACGATAATGTAACAATGCCTCAGAAGTTTTATATCGGAGGTTATGTTGAACAAGATTTTTTCAATTACACTAAGTTTTATGGGCTTCCCTTTGGCTCTGCAATTGGCGACAATCAATTGCTTTTTGGCTCTCATATTCAAGCTCGAATTTTGAAAAATCATTACACAAGTCTATTTATGAATATAGCAAATATCACAGATAGATTTGAGCAATTGAGTTTAACAGATTACAAATATCTTGGGTACGGCATTACCTATGGCTACGATAGTCCATTAGGTCCTTTAAATTTTATTTGGAGTTATTCGCCTTACACAAAAAAAGGATTATTTAATTTAAGTTTAGGTTACTGGTTTTAGAACAATGATAGAATTATTTTACGAAACAGATTTTGAGCTAAAAGATGCTCAAACTTGGATAGATTGGATCGTAGAGAGTATGAAGAATGAAAGGAAAACAATAGAAGATTTAAACTATATTTTCTGTGATGATGAATACTTACTTCAAATTAATCGACAATATTTAGAACACGATTATTACACAGATGTTATTGGTTTCGATAATTCTATTGAAGATAAATTGATGGGTGATATTTTTATTAGCGTCGAACGAATCAAAGATAATGCTGAGCAAAATAATGTTTCTTTTGAAAACGAATTAGCTCGCGTTGTTATCCATGGGATATTACATTTTGCTGGTTATATGGACAAAGAACCAGATGACAAAGAATTAATGACTGCTAAAGAAAATCAATATTTAGAAACGTTTAGTAGCTATCTAAATCAATAATGTTCCACGTGGAACATTTATTATTTTAACAAGAAAAATAAGTTTACAAATCAAATGATATTTCAATCAGAATATGATGTAATTGTAGTTGGTGGTGGTCACGCAGGTGCAGAAGCAACAGCGGCAGCAGCCAATTTAGGAGCAAAAACGCTTCTTGTTACAATGAACTTACAAACAATCGGACAAATGTCTTGTAATCCTGCTATGGGTGGAATTGCGAAAGGGCAAATTGTTCGCGAGATTGACGCTTTAGGCGGATACTCAGGTATTATTACCGACAAAACTGCGATTCAATTCAAAATGTTGAATCAATCAAAAGGTCCAGCGATGTGGTCGCCACGTGCGCAATCAGACCGTATGCGTTTTGCAGAAGAATGGCGTTTATCTTTAGAGAGAACAGAGAATGTTGACTTCTTTCAAGATATGGTAAAAAATTTAATCATCGAAAATGGTAAAGTTTGCGGAGTAATTACAGCCATGGGAATGAAAATTCGTTCTAAGTCTGTTGTACTTACAAATGGTACTTTTTTGAATGGTTTAATTCATATTGGAGAAAAACAATTTGGAGGTGGACGCATGGGAGAATCTGCTGCTTTCGGAATTACGGAACAATTAGTTGATTTAGGTTTCGAAGCTGGACGAATGAAAACAGGAACTCCTCCACGTGTAGATGGTCGTTCTATCGATTATACGAAAATGGTTGAGCAACCAGGTGATGAAAATCCTTCAAAATTCTCATATACAAATACACAAAAATTAACGAAACAACGTTCTTGTTGGATTACTTATACCAATCAAGAAGTTCATGATTTATTGCGTGAAGGCTTTGATCGTTCTCCAATGTTTAACGGAACAATTAAATCGACAGGACCAAGATATTGTCCATCTATCGAAGATAAAATTAATCGTTTTGCAGACAAAGATCGTCATCAGATTTTTGCTGAACCGGAAGGTTGGCACACGATGGAATTCTACATAAATGGATTCTCAACATCTTTGCCAGATGATATTCAAGCAAGAGCTTTACGTTCTGTTCCTGGTTTTGAAAATGCAAAAATTTTACGTCCAGGTTACGCCATCGAATACGATTATTTTCCACCAACACAGTTAAAACATACGCTAGAAACTAAGTTAATTGATAACTTATATTGCGCTGGTCAAATTAACGGAACAACAGGTTATGAAGAAGCTGCTTCTCAAGGTTTGATGGCGGGTATAAATGCTGTGTTAAAAATTCAAGGAAAAGATCCATTTATCTTAAATCGTAACGAAGCTTATATAGGAGTTTTAATCGACGATTTGATTACAAAAGGTACAGAAGAACCTTATCGTATGTTTACGTCTCGTGCAGAATATCGTATCTTATTGAGACAAGATAATGCGGATGAACGTTTGACAAGAAAAAGTTTTGAACTTGGTTTAGCTTCAGAAGATCGTTTGAGAAGAATGGAAGAAAAATTTGACAAAGCTGAAAAACTTGTTAATTATTTCGAAGAAAATTCCATCAAGCCACAAGAAATAAATGATGTAATTGAAGAGCGCGAAGGAACACCTTTGAAACAACCAAACAAAATGATTTCGGTTATTTCTCGTCCTGAGTTAAAACTTTCTGATTTTACGAAATTAGATCGTGTAAAAGAATTTATTGAAACAAATGAATACGATCAAGAAGAATTAGAACAAACAGAAATTCAGATCAAATACAAAGGTTATATTAAGAAAGAACAACAGAATGCAGATAAATTGCATCGTTTGGAAAATCTAAAAATTCCGGCTGACATCGATTATCATGTCTTTGGTTCGATGTCGATAGAAGCTCGTCAAAAATTAACAAAAATAAAACCTGCAACGGTAGCACAAGCATCAAGAATTAGTGGTGTATCACCAGCAGATATTAGTGTATTATTAATTTACATGGGAAGATAATATGGAAAATGTTCCACGTGAAACATCTCAAGAAAATCCTTCAAAAGAAGGATTTTCTGGTATTAAGAAATTAGATTTAAAAGATTATTTTTTAACAAAAGAAAAGTTCGAAATTTACGAAGATTCAGAAACTGAAGTTTTGTATACTCTCCCCCAACCTATCGAAAATTTGGGAAAGTATTACGAAAGTAAAAATTACATTTCCCATACCGATGGAAAGAAATCTATTTTCGAACGTTTTTATCAAATGGCAAAATCAATCAATCTAAATAATAAATTAGAATTGATTAATAAAATTGGCAATGGTAAAAAGATTCTAGATTATGGTTGCGGCGTTGGAGATTTTTTAGAGCATCTACAAAAAAATGGTTACGATGTTTTGGGAATGGAGCCAAATGATTCGGCAAGACGAATTGCTCAATCAAAAGTAGGAATCGAAAAAGTTACTTCTACAGAATTAGAACAGAATACAGAAAAGTATGATGTGATTACCTTGTGGCATGTTTTAGAACACATTCCTAATCTTAAAGAAATAATTACAGAACTAAAGAAACATTTAACAAAAAGTGGTATCTTAGTAATAGCTGTTCCAAACCACCAATCGTATGATGCTAAATATTATGGTGAACATTGGGCAGCTTATGATGTACCTCGTCATTTATGGCATTTCACAGAAACCAGCATGCGAAAGTTATTTAGCAACTTTGGTATGAAAATTGAATCTATCCACCCGATGAAATTAGATTCATTTTATGTGAGTCTACTATCTGAAAAATATAAAGGTAATAAGTTAGGTTTTATCAATGCACTTAGAATTGGTTTGAAGTCTAATACTCAAGCTAAAAAAACAGGTCAATATTCTTCTTTAATCTATATTATTAAAGCTGAAAATTAAAATAAGCGTTTTTAAAGAATGATTATCTAATCAGATGTATTAGAAGTCGTTTTTTTTCTAAAACTTTATTAAATCTAATTTATAGAAGCCGTTTTTTAAGATTAATAATAGATAAAATAAATAGCTATGAAAAAAAGTATTTTATTATTTGGGATATGCGCTTCAGCATTTTTAACTTCTTGTGCATCTACAACCGTTGCAAAACAAGAAATACAAACAGGTAAAGAAGTGAGAGGTGCATGGACTTTGACAAATGTAGACTACCAAGGTTTAACAACAAACGAGGTACAAGGTAATGTAAAAGTTACTGATGCAGTTGCGAAAGTTTTTGACACAGCAAACCCAGAATGTTATGAAGGTTCTACATGGAACTTAGTTCAAAACAACAAAAAAGGAACATATACATTTAATAACGCTGGCGGAGATTGCCCTTCAGGAACAACAAATATTATTTGGGATTTACAACAAGATGGTTCTACAACTTACTTTATCTTCAAAGATGTTACAGGAATCAAAGCGAAACAAAATACAGCAGGATATAAAATGCGTGTAGATTATGTTGATGCAAATTCGATGAAATTGGTACAAGATATCAATGCAAATGGAAAAATTGCACAAGTGATTTATAACTTCGTACGTTAATCAACAATTTAAAAAACTTAGAAATTATGAAAAAAATAAATACTAAAATAGCTGCAATTGTATTAGGAGGATCATTTATTATGTCTTCTTGTACAGCTGTACAAAATGCAAACAATACACAAAAAGGTGCTGGTATTGGTGCTGTTGCTGGTGGTGTTATTGGAGGAATCTTAGGTAATAATATCGGTAAAGGTGGTAACACTGCTTTAGGTACTGTAATTGGAGCTGCTGTAGGTGGAGCTGCTGGTGGTGTTATTGGTAACAATATGGATAAACAAGCGCAAAAAATTGAGCAAGTTTTACCAGGTGCAGAAGTCGTAAGAACTGAAGAAGGGATTAACTTAATTTTAGATGAAAACTCTAAAGTTACTTTTGATTATAACAAAGCTTCTTTAACTGCTGTTGCTAAATCTAACTTAGATAAATTAGTAGAAGTTTTCAACGAATATCCTGATACAGATTTATTAATTGTTGGCCATACTGATAACGTAGGTTCTCAAAATTATAACTTACCATTATCTCAAAAACGCGCACAGTCTGTAAAAGATTATTTAGTTTCTAAAGGTATTGCTTCTTCTCGTTTAACATCGAAAGGAAAAGGTTTAGAGGAACCAATTGCTGATAATACAACTGCAGAAGGACGTGCTCAAAACCGTCGTGTAGAGATTGCAATTACTGCAAACGCAAAAATGAAAGCGGACGCTGCTAAAGAAGCAAACGGACAATAATTCATTTCAATATAAAACAAGAAAAGCGTTCAGATTTTGAACGCTTTTTTTATGTTTAATACGTTTACGATTATTTAAAATTAACCACAAACCATTTATTATTAATCTTTTCTAAAGTCACTTGATATGTCTTAGAAGATTGGTCTTTTAAATTTGCATTCACTTCAACTAATGCAACTTTTTCGTCTGCATCTAACACTTTTGCATCATTAATTGTTGCTTGCTCTAAATTCTTAATTGATTCATCAGAAGAAAATTTTTGGAAAGTATTCCATTCACCACTTCTTGTCAACGCAAAAGCACCAGAATAATTTTTCTTTGATAAATTTGTCATAAAACGATTCGAAAGAGATTTTACCATTCCAGCTTCTTTACTTACATGTGCAGGCGTACTTTCAACCAAAAGAGAATCTACAACCTCAGCAGCACCAACTAAATTCAACGGAACTTTTACCGCTTTACGATTCGTTAAATATCGTTCAGAATTCGGAATTCGAACCAAAATATCTAATCGATCACTCTTAATTTTAGAAGCATCTAATGACGAATATTTAATATTAATTGTATTTTTTCTGTACAAATCATCCATAGAATTTGGATCAATTGTAGAACGAAATGTGTACACAATACTACCTGAATTAAACACTTCTATCGTTGCCGTTACAGCTTTATCCAACTGAATTTCCTCTCCTTGCGCATTGTAGAAAAAAGGAGAAATTGAGATTCCACTATCATCTTGTTTTAAACTAAAATCGAAACGTTGTACATTAGAAGTCGGTTCAGCAGGCGTTTCTACAGTTTCAATTGCACCTGATTTTGGAATTCCATTCACCAAAGGAACTTGATTTCTATTCCATGTAAATTTATTTTGTAACGCGACTTTTTCAGCAATATCAAAAACCTCATCTACTGTTTTTCCATCTAACAACGTACGCACAATTCCCCAACGCGATTCATTATCCATTGATTGACTTGTGTTATACTCGAAAATAATCTGTAAAGCTTCCTTAAATTTATCTTGTTGCATAACAGGCAAAGCCTTCGAAATTTTGTCTACCGTTTCACTAAAAGTTTGCGCAGATGTAGAATCAATTTCAATGTTATCATTTTTACAACTGATAATCATTAAAGCGAAAGAAGCAATGATGAATAAACGTTTCATATAGTATAGATTAATACGTTTTGAGTTAAAGTTTTATAAGCAGTAAATATACTAAATACTTGTGTTGATAATGGTATTTTTTTAACAAAAAAAAAAGCAAATTCCATTTCTGAAATCTGCTCTATATATAAAACAACTAAAACTTGAAAAAAATTCTAAATATCCATAGGAACTTCGATTAACATCAAGCGAGAATCTTTTGCTACATTAAACGAAAACTCGTTTGTATCTTTAATCTCGATGACATCTCTTCGTCCTAATTTGTTTCCATCAAATTCAACTTCTCCTTCCACAACCATAAAGAAAACACCATTTCCTTCTTTTTGTACTTTGTATGTTTCTTGTTTATCTTCTGTATAATTTCCTAAAAAAATCCATGCATCTTGATGAATCCAAACTCCTTGATCATCTGCATTTGGAGAAAGAACTTGATATAATTCATTTTCTTTTGCTACTTCACGAACAGAAATTTGTTGATAACGAGGCTCAACATTCATTTTATTTGGAATAATCCAAATCTGAAAAAAATGTCCTTCTTGGTTTTCATAAGCATTCATTTCACTATGAAAAACTCCCGTACCAGCGCTCATTACTTGTACATCCCTAGACTCAATTACAGAACCAGTTCCCATTGAATCTTCGTGAGAAATTCCTCCTTTTGTAGGAATTGTAATAATCTCCATATTATCATGAGGATGTTTTCCAAATCCCATTCCTCCGGTAATTATATCATCATTTACGACACGCAAAGCTCCAAAATGAATACGAGCTGGATCGTAATAATTTGCAAAACTGTAAGAATGTTTAGAGTCTAACCACCCATGATTTCCTCCACCTCTTGATTCTGATTTAAATATTTGGTAATTCATAGTAATTTATTTTTATACAAATTTAGGGTGCAAAAAAAACTTATCTATTGACATGTGATAAGTTATCAATTAACACACCTAGAAGATGAATAAAACTTTTTTTAAATTATTAACAAAATGTTAAAAATAATTTATATTTTAGCATTCAGTTAACACATGAGACATATATATGCTATCAATTTCAGGCGAATCAACATTTAATGTTATACTTTGGATTCTACTCCAAATCGTTCTTGTTATTATAGTAGCAGTTATTTTGTATAAAGTTTACAAAAAACTTACAAAATGAAAAAAGGTTCCGAAGTTTCGGAACCTTTTTAGTTTATATCAATTAATCATTACTGATTATTCTTCCAATCAATTATTTTATCACGAATAAACTCTGCTAATTTCACTTTACTTTGATGCGTCCAACCTGCAATATGTGGCGCCAAAACAACATTATCCGCTTGGATTAAATACTGAAATTCTTCTGGTAAATCAGATGCAACTAATTTCTCAAAACTCGATTTTTCAAATTCTAAAACATCTAAAGCTACTCCTAAAATTTTTCCTGTTTTCATTGCTTCAACCAAATCTTTTGTCACAACAGATTTACCACGCGCTGTATTCACAAAATAAAATGTTTTTTTAAAGTTAGAAATAAATTCTGCATTAATCATTTGCATCGTTTCTGGTGTTTGCGGCGTATGTAAACTTACAACATCAGCTTGTTCAAAAATTTCTTCTAACGAAACTTGCTTCGCAAATTCATTTCCTTTATTTGGCAAAATATCATAACAAATCACATTAACTTCAAAACCCTGCAAACGTCTCGCAAAAGCATTTCCCATATTTCCATAACCAATAATTCCAACCGTTTTTCCCTTCAATTCATCACCACGATTTTCTTCACGTTTCCAAATTCCATTACGAACTTCGTTATCAGCTCTGCGCAAATGATGCATCAACATCAACAACATACCAATCGCATGTTCACCAACAGAATCTCGGTTTCCTTCGGGAGAATTGAATAAAACAATGTTATGATCAGCTGCAAACTCTTCGTCAATATTCTCCAAGCCTGCCCCTACTCTACCAATAAACTTTAAATTCGTTGCTTTTGCTAAAAAATCTTTATCAATTGGAAATCTACTCCTTACAATCATTCCATCATATTCATTGATCTTTTGTTCGATGATTTCTTTGGGTGAAGTGTAATCTTCATCAACAATAAACCCTGCTTCACGAAGTCCATTATTTAGACATTCGTGATTAGAATCAATTGCTAAAATTTTATAAGGCGTATTCATTGCAAAAATTTTAATCAAAGTTACAACGAATGCAAGTATTATTATAAAATTGAAGATAAAATTGGTTACAAACAAATCGTTTATAACTACGTTAATAATATTTTAATTTATTGAAAATGTATAATTTATATTGCTAATTAAATAATAATTGAAGTTTAAAAAATGATTTTTAAAGCATTTGGTATGACCTTAACTTTTACTTGAAGTGAATCGGTATTATGAATCTCTCCATCAAGCTGATACGTAATAGGATTGTTATCTAAACTTTCAATCTTGAATTTTTTCACTTTTCGATACTTTGCTTTGTCTAATAAATCAATTTTCTTGGCTAAAACCAATACCGAAAAATAAAATTGTTCGAAAACATCTAAATCTTCAATCATCAATAAATCCAATTCTCCATCAGACAAATCAGCTTTCGGTGTAAAAGAGATTCCATAACCAGCAATGTTAGAATTAGAGCAGAATAGATAATAAAAATTTTTTTCAATAATTACATCATCAATATAAAGGCGAAACAATTTAGATTTATAATTCAACAACGTTTTCACAGATGCATCAACATAACCAGTAATCGTACGTTTTTGATTTTCTTCATATGTTTTGATAACTTCTGCGTCAATCCCAAAACCTAAATTGCTAAAAAAATAGTTATCCTCTACTCTACCAACATCAATCGTATGAACAATATGGTTTTTGATAATTTCGATTGCCTTGTTAATATCTTTCGGAATATTAAGATTTGTAGCCAAACCATTTCCAGATCCGGCAGGAATTATTCCCAACGGAATATTTTTTTTCACCAAAGCACTCGCCACTTCATTGATTGTCCCATCACCACCGCACGCAACAATAACATCTGAATTTTCTGCAATCGCCTCCTTCACCAATTCTTTTGCATGAAATTGATAAACGGTTTCTTTCAAAACGATTTCGTCTGAAGAATCAAATTTTGATTGTAAAAAATCGAGCGAAATATCGTGTTTTGCGTTTCCAGAATTAGGATTAACAATGAAAGTGTACTTCATTTTTTGGGAATTGAAATTTATCAAAACACAAAAATAAGAAATCTAAAAGAATCAAGCTATTTAACGTCTTTTTTTGAGGAAAAACTATCAAAAACTTTCTAACTTTGTCATATGAAAATTAAAGAAATTCAAAACGAAATAGTAGATGAATTCTCATTTTTTGACGATTGGGAACAACGCTACGAATATTTGATCGAGTTAGGAAAAAGCTTAAATACTTTGCCTGAAGAAGCAAAAACAGATGATAAAATCATAAAAGGTTGTCAATCTTCTGTTTGGTTAGATGCAGAATTGGATGGTAATACAATCGAATTTAAAGCTGATTCTAATGCTATTTTACCAAAAGGAATTGCCGCATTATTGGTGAGAATGTATAATCATCAAACGCCAAAAGATATTTTAGAATCGGATACAGATTTTATCAACGAAATTGGTTTATCAGAATTTTTATCACCAACTCGTGCAAACGGATTATTAGCGATGATAAAACAATTCAAATTTTATGCGATTGCATTTCAATCAAAACAAAATAATAGTTAGACACATCATCTAATCAACCTTATAAAATAATGAACGACTTTTTAGGCCAAGCATTTATTTTTCTATTTTCCGCTGTAATCTGCGTTCCTATTTCCAAAAAATTAGGAATGGGTTCGGTTTTGGGATATTTAATTGCCGGAGTTTTAATTGGACCTTATGTGCTAAAATTTGTTGGCAATGACGGAACAGACATTATGCACGCCACAGAATTTGGTGTAGTTATGATGCTTTTTTTGGTCGGATTAGAACTTGATCCAAAGGAATTCTGGAAGATGAAAAATAAAATCATCAACCTTGGTGGAATGCAAGTTTTGGGGACGATAATTATTACAACTTTAGTCGGAATGTTTGCCTTGAAAATGGATTTTTCTTTGGCTGTTTCTATAGCTTTTGCAATAACCATGTCTTCAACAGCCATTATTATGCAAACACTTAGCGAAAAAGGGTTGACCAAAACAAACATAGGTAAATCAACTTTTTCAGTTTTATTGTTTCAAGATATTATGGTGATTCCAATCTTAGCAATTATTCCACTTTTAGTTGGAGATTCTTTGATTCAGTCCATTGGAGATGATTCTAAAAGTTTGTTAGTTGGTGGACCAGCGTTCATGAAAACCTTGGTTATTGTTGGTGCAATTACATTTATTTATGTGATTGCAAAATACATTATTACACCTTATTTTAAGTATGTTGGACAATTACAAGTTCGAGAAATTTACACCGCTTCTGCCCTACTTTTAGTCATTGGAGTTTCAATTTTGATGCAAAAAGTTGGAATTTCTCCTGCCTTGGGAGCATTTATTGCTGGTGTTGTTTTGGCGAATAACGAATATAAACATCAATTAGAAAGTGACATTGAGCCATTCAAATCATTATTATTAGGAATCTTTTTTATTGCTGTTGGATCAACCATTAACTTCAAATTAATTGCAGATAAACCTTTTATGATTCTTGGATTAACATTTGGAATAATGTTAATAAAATCATTGGTTTTATGGTTTATTGGAATCAAACATAAATTTGATTTTGATCAGAAATGGTTGTTCATTTTGCTTTTATCACAAGTCGGAGAGTTTGCTTTCGTTATCTTATCTTTGACTCGAAATTTAGATATTCTAAACAAAGAATGGTACGATTTGATGTTAGCTACAACTGCGATAACAATGGTAATAACACCATTACTTTTAGTCTTAAATGAAAAATTAATTCTAAAATATTTTGGTGTAAAAACAAAAGTAAAAACAATCATTGAAAACGATAA
Source organism: Empedobacter sp. UBA1574 (assembly GCF_002322895.1). Classification (NCBI taxonomy): domain Bacteria; kingdom Pseudomonadati; phylum Bacteroidota; class Flavobacteriia; order Flavobacteriales; family Weeksellaceae; genus Empedobacter; species Empedobacter sp. UBA1574. The sequence continues at coordinate 86,123 of NZ_DCOI01000022.1, forward strand.
AATAAATCCACATTCAGCAGAAGGTGAAATAATTATTGCTGGTTTTGGTGATTTTGGAAACACAATTAGTCGTGTCTTGAAAAGCACTGGAATAAAATCGATTGTTTTGGATAATGATAGTGAGCGTGTAGAGAAAATGCGCAAGCAGGGTTTTAATGTTTTTTATGGCGATGCAACAAATGTTAACTTACTAAAATCGGCTGGTGCTGAACATGCAAAATATTTTGTAGCTGCTTTGGATCCGCCAGAAATTAATCAAAAATTAGTTTATATTGTTCGTAAAAACTTTCCGAATTTAGAAATTATTGTTCGTGCAAAAAATCGTAGTTATGCGTATAATTATTTGAAAGATGGTATAGACGAAGTTTATCGAGAAAACTTTTTCTCATCTGTTTACGTTGGTAGACAAATCCTTATAAAATATGGTTTTTCACCTGAAGAAGCGTCTAAAATTGGAGAAATTTTCATAAAAAGTGACCGAAAATCGTTGCGTAAAATTGCAAAACATGCCGAAAATTCTGATCAATATTTTGAAGCATCTAAGCAAGAATTTGAAAAGCAAATGAAAATGGTTGCAAAAGAAATTAACAATAGGAATAATGGAGAAAACGAATCATAAAAAACTATTAGTTTTACGTTTTTCTGCTTTGGGGGATGTTACAATGATTGCTCCTGTTTTACAAGAGTTTATTGAACAAAATCCTAACATCGAAGTTTATGTTGCTTCGCGCCCTTTTATGGGAAATATTTTCAAGCAATTTCCTCAAATCAAATTTATTTCGGTTGATTTGAACAAAGACTACAAAAGCTTTTTTAGCTTGTTCAAATTATACAAAGAATTAAAACAATATAATTTTGATTATGTAGCTGATTTTCACAACGTAATCCGATCAAAAGTCATTACAACTCTATTCAAACTTAACGGAACAGAAACGGCTACTTTAGATAAAGGTCGTGAGGAGAAAAAAGCTTTAGTCAATCAAAAAAATCGCGTTTTTAAGCAATTAAAATTAACAACTGAGCGCTATGCTGATGTTTTGCGTCAATTTAGTTTTAACGTCAATTTAAAGCATAAAATCGAACCAAAATCGATTAAAGAATCTAAATCAATTGGAATTGCGCCTTTTGCAGCCTTTACAAGTAAAATGTATCCCATCGAAAAGATGAAAATCGTTGCGAAGAAATTAGCTGAAAATGGGTACAAAATTTATTTATTTGGCGGTGGAAAAATTGAAATTGATGAATTAAAAACGTGGGAAAGTTTTAATCCTAACATCAAATCTTTAGCTGGAACAATCTCTTTTGAAGAAGAATTACAAGCAATTGCTAAATTAGAAGTAATGATTTCTATGGATAGCGCAAACATGCATTTAGCTTCGTTGATGGGAACACGCACAATTTCTATTTGGGGTGGAACGCATCCATTTGCTGGATTTTTAGGTTATGGTCAATCTATGAATGATGTGATACAAGACGAAACGATGAAAATTCGTCCAACTTCTATCTTTGGAAAAGATCCAAAAAAGTTTCAAAATTATGATTATTTTCAAAATTTGAGTGCCGAAGATATTTATGAACAAATCGTCGATAAATTAGAAAAATAATACTTTTAAAAGCATCATATCGATGCTTTTCCTATTTTTATAAGAAATTATAATCACATGAAGTATACATTTCTTATTCTTGCCTTATTCTCAAATTTTTTATTTGCTCAAGAACCGAAAGTTATTTTGGTTACGCTGGATGGTGTTCGTTGGAAAGAAGTTTTCCGAGGAGTTGAAAAATCAATTTTAAATGATAAAAAATACAACTCACTTATTGTTCAAACTAATGAAAAATATTGGACAGAAGATTCTATAAAACGTCGCGAATTATTGATGCCATTTACGTGGAAAACGATTAAAGACAAAGGAGTTATTTTAGGAAATCGTGATGAACAAAACTTTGTTAATTTGACCAACAAAAGATTATGGTCTTATCCTGGATACAACGAAATTATTACAGGAAAAGCTGATGATGAGCGAATTAAAAATAACAAAGATATTCCGAATCCTAATGTTTCAGTTTTTGAAATTGCAAATCAACAAAAGAATTTAAACAATAAGGTAATGGCTTTTGGAAGCTGGAGAATGTATACAAATATTTTCAATCAAGAACGTTCTAAATTGTTTGTAAATGCTGGATATCAAGATAGTTTTAATCAAAACAAATCTGAACGAGAATTGCTTATCGAACGTTTTCAATTAGAAACACCAAAACAATGGTGGGCAACTAGATTTGATATTTTTACGCACGAATTTGCGTTAGAAGCGATGAAAAATCAAAAGCCAAAATTACTTTTTATTGGTTATGGAGAAGCTGATGATTACGGACATGATGAAGATTACGATCAATATATTACTTCAATAAATCGCAATGATAGAATGATTGAGGAATTATGGAATTATGTACAAAGCGATCCATTCTATAAAGATCAAACAACTATTATTGTAACAACTGATCACGGACGTGGAAATGGAAGACAATGGCCAGAACATTATGATGAAATTCCTGGATCAGACGAAGGTTTTATTTTGATGATTGGAAATGGGATTAATCCTAAAAAATTCAAACAGAAACAAACTTATCTCAATCAAATTGCCTCTACAATTGCTGATTTGATGAAAGTAAAAACATGGAATTATAAGGATTCTGGGAAGTCGTTATTGAAGTAAGATTTGTCTGCTTTGGATATGCAGTTTAAAACGATAAAATATGCCTTTCAGAGCATTCCTAACTGTAAAATTATTTATTCAAAACTTCACTCTCACAATATCAATAATTTAACCTAAAAAAATATGAACAATCTTTATACAAAATCGGGAGGTCTTATAATAGGCTCTATTAGAATGTCAAGTTTACTTGCTCAAATAAATATTTATGAAGATAAGTTAATAATAAATTATTTGTTTTTCTTTAAAATAATCCTTTTAAAAAAAGATATTATAGATATAATTCCATCTAACGATTTTTTTGAAAAAGGAATTAAAATTCTTCATAAAAATCCTAAATATGATTCAAAAATAATTTTCAGAGTTTCTAATCCTGATAAATTGATAGAAGAAATAAAAAAAACAGGTTTTATGAATTGTAATTAATGCTAAAATACATATTTTATTACATCATTATCAACCTTATTTTGTACTTAATTATTTATTTTATTTTTCATGATATCAATAATCAATTAGATTATTTTTATAAAGTAGAAATAAAAAAACTCCCATCAAAAAATTTGATGGGAGTTTATATTTCTAACTTGTTTGTTCTTGATTAATGAGCTGATTCTCTATTTTTTGATCGATTTCTTTAAAGAATCCGAAACCTTTTAAGATAATGATTAATCCAAAGACTAAAAGACAAATACCAACTCCTTTTCGCACCATAAATACTTTTTGATCGGTAAAACGTTTCTGTAGCTTCCCTGCCAAAAATATTTTACCCAAATCTATTACAAAATAGGTCGTCAAAACAACGCCCATATACAGCATAAAATCGCTTGGATTTGGATATTGAATCATAATTGAAGAGACAATTACAAACCAAAAAACAATGACACCTATATTCAACAAATTCATAATAAATCCATTGATAAACGTTCTCAAATAATTGTTGCTTACAAATCCCGCTTCGCCTTCTATATGTAGCTTTGGTTTAGAGAAATACATGAAAATTCCGTAAATCAATACAAAGAAACCTGCAATGATATAAATGCGGTAAAACTTTGGATGATTGGTCACATAATCTGTAAAATCTTTACTTCCATAATAGGCTGCTGCAATACACAAAATATCAGCTGCAATAACCCCTAAATCTAGGACTACAGCTGTTTTCCAACTTCTACGCAAACTGGTTTCAATAAGTAAGAAAAATACAGGTCCAATAAGAATTGTACTTAATAAAAAACCTATTAGTATGGCCGAAAATATTATTTCCATAACATAATTAAGGTCTGCAAGATAAGTCTAAAATATGAAACTTAAGCATCAACTAATTCAAAATCTAATTGCTTCTTGATTAAATCAGCATTTAAAACTTTGATTCTAACCGGACTTCCTAACTGATATTTAACACGTGTGCGTTTACCTATTAAAGCATGATTTTTTTCGTCAAAAACAAAATGATCACCTTTCATAGCACGAGAACGAATCAAACCTTCGCAACGCGTTTCTGGAATTTCAACAAAGATTCCATAATCTTGTACACCTGTAATAAAAGCATCAAAAGTTTCGCCAACAAATTGCTCCATGTATTTTACTTGCATATATTTTATTGACTCTCGCTCTGCTTCTGCAGCAATTTTTTCGCGAGATGAACAATGTTTTGCTTTATCTTCGTAAACAGCCGCTGCAGGAGATTTTTTACCATCTAAATAATCTTGCAACAAACGGTGCGCAATCATATCTGGATAACGACGAATCGGCGATGTAAAATGCGTGTAATAATCGAACGCTAAACCGTAATGTCCTATATTCTCTGTTGTATATTTTGCTTTCGCCATTGTTCGCATTGCCAAAGTTTCAACCATATTTTCTTCTGGTTTTCCTTTCACTTCTGCTAACAACTTATTCATAGAATTGATAGTTGTTTTACGATCTCCAATCTCTAATTCATACCCAAATTGGCGAATAAAATTCTTTAAGTCTAATAATTTATCTGGATTCGGATCATCGTGAACACGATAAATATAAGTGTTCGCATTCTCTTTTCCATGTTTATCTAAACTGATGAATTCTGAAACTTTTTTGTTACATAACAACATGAATTCTTCAATCAATTTATTCGAATCTTTCGAAATTTTGAAGAAAATTCCTTGTGGATTATGCGCTTGATCTAAATCGAATTTTACTTCAACTTTATCAAAATTAACCGCTCCATATTTCATACGTTTTCCACGCATTGTTTTTGCTAAGCGATCTAAAGTCAGGATTTCATCTTTAAAATCGCCATCTTTCCCTTCAATAATTTCTTGTGCTTCCTCGTATGTAAAACGTCTGTCAGAATGCGTTACTGTACGACCAAACCATGTTTTTACAATCTTCGCATTATCATCCATTTCGAATACACCCGAAAACGTATATTTATCTTCGTTTGGACGCAAAGAACATGCAACATTCGACAATACTTCTGGCAACATTGGCACTACTCTATCCACCAAATAAACAGAAGTTGCACGCTTGTATGCTTCTTGCTCGATCAACGAACCTGGACGAACATAATGCGTAACATCGGCAATGTGAACACCAATTTCCCAGTTTCCGTTCTCCAATTTTCGTATTGATAAAGCATCATCAAAATCTTTTGCATCTTTCGGGTCGATTGTAAATGTCGTTACATTTCGCATATCTCTACGACGAGCTGCCTCGGCTTCATCTATCGAAGTATCCAACTGATTTGCTTCTTCTTCAACTTCCTCTGGAAATTGAGCTGGCAAATCGTATTCTAACAAAATTGCATGAATTTCTACATCCGTATCGTCTGGACTACCCAAAACTTGCGTGATTTCACCAAATGGTGAATTAGATCCTTCTGGCCAGTTTGTTAATCGAACCACAACTTTTTCTCCTGGTTGAGCATTTTTAATTTTCTCTTTCGGAATAAAGAAATCGTGGTTACCATTTTGCATCGTTACAAAACCAAAATTTCCATTCTTTCCTAACTCGAAAATTCCTGTAAATTCAGTTTTATTACGCTCGATAATTTCTACAATTTCTCCTTCTGCTCTCGATTGATTGGCATGTTTTTTTGGATAAACATATACGCGAACCGTATCGCCCATTAAAGCATTTCGCGTTTTCCCTTTTTGTACAAAGACATCTTGTTCAAGACCATCAATCATAATATAAGCGCTTCCCGAAGAAGTCAAATCCGCAATCCCAACCATATAATCATTGGTTGCATTGATTTTATATTTTCCTCTTTCTACTTCAGAAATCTTTTTGTCAGCTAATAAAACATTCAAATTCTTAATCAATAATTCTGTATCAATTCGATTTGTTAGGTTTAAAGCTGCTGCAATTTGTTTATAATTTAAAGGTTTATTCGGATTTTGAAATAAAACTTCGATGATAGACTTCGTAAACTTTGTTATGTTTTTGTCTTTTTTCGCCTTTGTATTTTTAAAATTTCTTCTTGGCATAATTTGTTTTCTGTCAAATCTCTTCTTTTTTTTTTCGAGATTTATTTTAAAATAGTTAATAAATAAACATCTTATTTATTTGATTATCAAATTATTTTTAATAACTATTGATAAGATGTTAATAAACAACATAACCACTGCAAAGGTAATATATCCTTTTTCTAAAATAACAATTTACAGCCAATTCTATGTTACGGAAAGGATAAGATTACTTGTAACGTTTTGATTTATTGCGAAAATTGAGCCAAAAAAGCTATTTTTGCATTGATAATTAATTGAATGAAAACTAAACCATTATATCAAACTTACTTGATTAACCTTGATAGAGCTACGGATCGGCTTGAATTGATGCAAAAAGAATTCGAAAAATGTGAGATTACTTACGAAAGAATTTCTGCTGTGGATGCCAAAACTTTGGATTCGTCAACCTATAAAATAAAAAATAAATATGACCGCGATTTAGTTCCTGGAGAAATTGGTTGTTATTTGAGTCATGTGAAAACGCTAAAAACTTTTTTGGCTTCTGAAAATGATTTTGCTTTGGTTATAGAAGATGATGCAATTTTGGTTGATGATTTTAAATCTGCTGTAGAACATGCTCTTTCTAATTATGAAGAACTTTCTAACAAGCATAAATGGGATGTTTTGAAGCTATTTAACGGAAAAAGAAAACATATAAAAATTGCTGATGTGAATAATAAATACATTATTGGTGCTTGTGGAACGAGTATTCCAATCACAACAATTTCAGCCATTTGGACAAGAAAGGCCGCAGAAAAATTTTTGAATAAAATTAAAACGCCACTTCCTACAATTCAACGTCCTATTGATTGTGATTTACAGCATGCTTGGGAATTTGACTTAAGAATATATAATCTTCTTCCATCGCTTGTTAAACCAGCTCCAGTAGAAACGCAAATTCAGATTGATCGCAGTTTAAGAAAGTCTAAATTTCCAAGACAAATTCAATACGAATTGAATAGATTATTTCCTAAATATTTCTATTTGATTAATCATCATGGTTTCAAAAAATTCTATGATAGTTTTATTGTGAAGAAAAATGAAAGAATTTCTTAATCAACAATTATTACACTTATTAAGTTACTGAATTAAAATAAATTAACAACCTTTATCAACAGTTATAAACATTGTTAATTTCTATATAAAATACAAAAATAGCAGTTTCAAGACTTTGAAACTGCTTTTTCATTTATAATAATTCGATGCTTTCTTCTTTTAATTTTTCTTTTACTTTTCCGTCCCAAATACTCGCTTGTACTTCGCCAATATGTCGAGATTTCAACATAAACATACACATACGAGATTGTCCAATTCCACCTCCAATTGATTCTGTTAACTGATCATCTAACAACATCGAGTGAAATAATAAATTTTTACGATCCGAAAAATCTCTAATTTCTAATTGTTTGGTCAAAGCTTCTTTATCTACACGAATTCCCATCGAGGATAACTCGAAAGCAGATTCTAAAACAGGGTTCCAAACTAAAATATCACCATTAAGACCTCTAAAACCAGCACTGTTTTCTGTACTCCAATCGTCATAATCAGCAGCACGTGCATCGTGTAATTCTCCATTACTCAATTCTCCTCCAATTCCGTAAATAAAAACAGCTCCAAATTCTTTACAAATTGCATTTTCTCTTTCTTTCGGCGTAAGAGTTGGATATTTCTGTAATAAATCTTCAGACGAAATAAATGTAATTTGTTCTGGTAAAACAGCTTTCAATTGTGGATATTTTGCTTCTACATTTTGCTCCGTTTTTTTAATAACTTCATAAATCGATTTTACTGTCGAAAAAAGATAATCCAATTGGCGATCTTGCGGCACAATTACTTTTTCCCAATCCCATTGATCCACATAAATAGAGTGAATTGGCGAATAATCTTCGTCTGGACGCAAAGCGCGCATATCTGTTATAATTCCTTCGCCTGGCTCAATTTCTAATTCTTTCAAACGAATACGTTTCCATTTTGCCAAAGAATGTACAACTACCGCATTTTTATCATTCAAAGATTTTATAGGGAATTTTACAGGTCTTTCGATACTATTCAAATCATCATTAATACCTGTTCCATCCAAAACTACCAATGGTCCAGAAACTGGAATAATGTTTAATTCTTTTTGTAATCCTTTCGAAAATTCTTCTTTTACAAAAGAGATTGCTTGTTCTCTACGTAATAATGCTCTGCTCATCTTTTTAATCTTTAAATGATTTGTTTTTTTAACTGATGTAAAAGTAGAACAGCTAAAATCAATAAATATACTATTGACTTAAATTGGTTTAAAAATATTTAATTTTAAATATAAAATATTGTTTATAGTTAACTATTTAAACTTTATAATAGTTTTAAATTTAATTTTTAAAATAAAAATCGGTAAACTCTAACGAATTGACCGATTTTATATCTTATAATAGATGTATAAAATTATCCGTTGTATGAACAAGCAATTTTATCTACGCGTCCTTGGTGACGACCACCTTCAAATTCTGTTGCTAAAAATGTATTCACAATTTCTTCTGCATATTCATACGCAATAAAGCGTGCAGGTAAAGTTAACACATTTGCATTATTGTGTTGACGAGCTAACTTGGCAATATCCATCATCCAACATAATGCAGCACGAATTCCTTGGTGTTTATTTGCAGTCATTGTAACGCCTTGCGCACTACCACAAATCAAAATTCCGAAATCTGCTTTTCCATCTTCTACAGCTTGTGCCGTTGGGTGTGCAAAATCAGGGTAATCAACACTCGCTGTTGAGAACGTTCCAAAATCCTCAACCTCATATCCTTGACTTGTTAAAAAGGGTACTAATTTTTCCTTATAATCGAACCCAGCATGGTCCGCTCCGATTGCAATTTTCATTTAATTAACAGGTGTTTTTGTTGTTTTTGTTTAAATAATTGTAAATCAAATGTTAAGTAAAAGTAACAACTTGTTAAAAGATGATTGAATAAAACTAATAACTTTTCGAGAGAAAAATTTGGAAATCTGATTCAAAAAATCAATTAGAAATAAATCAATACAAGTCAAGTAAAACTTTTCATTTTGGCATAAAAGATTTACACATCGTTATGAATAGTTTTCACAAAACATCTTGCTAACAAAAGTTGTTTATCAACCAAAATGATAAATTGTTGATAGAATATCTAACTCTTTCATTACAAAACAAAATTACAAATAATAGCTTGTTAATTGCTATTAAATAAAATTTATCTCACTTTAGTTATCCACATATTAACAGTGCTAATAATAGTAACATTTTTTTCTTTTTTTAAAATTTAAAAATTAATTAAACTATATATATTATTATGAATTGTTAATAGTTGAAAATTGTATTGAATGATTTTAAGTCTCAAAATGAAAGTTTGATTACTTTTGTGTAGTTCAAAATTTCAAATCAAAATATGAAAACAATCAACGACTACAATTTCGAAAACAAGAAAGCATTGATTCGTGTTGACTTCAATGTTCCGCAAGACGAAAATTTAAATGTGACAGATGATACACGTATTAGAGCTGCAAAACCAACGATCGACAAAATATTGAAAGATGGTGGCGCTGTTGTATTAATGAGTCATTTGGGACGTCCTAAAGGCGAATTCAATGATAAATATTCATTAAAACATATTGCATCAAAAGTTTCAGAAATTCTTGGCGTTGATGTGATCGTTGCGAATGATGTTATTGGCGATGATGCGAAACAAAAAGTAAGTAATCTAAAACCAGGCCAAGTTTTATTATTGGAGAATGTTCGTTTCCATAATGAGGAAGAAGCTGGAGATAAAGACTTTGCAAAATCATTGGCTCAATTTGGAGATATTTATGTGAATGACGCTTTCGGAACAGCACACCGCGCACATGCTTCGACTGCAATTATTGCTGAATTTTTCCCGGGAAATAAATGTTTTGGTTTGTTAATGGAACAAGAATTAACAGCTATTAACAAAGTGTTAGATGATGGTGAAAAACCTGTAACAGCGGTACTTGGAGGAGCTAAAGTGTCTTCTAAAATTACGATTATCAACAATATTTTACCAGTTATTGATAACTTGATTATTGGTGGTGGAATGACGTATACATTTGTGAAAGCAAATGGAGGAAAAATTGGAAATTCGTTGGTAGAAGATGATAAATTAGATTTAGCGAAAGAAATTTTGGCTGAATGTGAAAAACATAATGTAAAAGTTTATTTACCGGTTGACAATGTAATTGCTGATAATTTCAGTAATGATGCAAATACACAAACAGTTCCTTCGGATCAAATTCCTGATGGATGGATGGGAATGGATGTTGGTGAAGAATCGTCAAAAGTTTTTGCAGATGTAATTAACAATTCGAAAACAATTCTTTGGAATGGTCCTTTAGGTGTTTTTGAAATGTCAAATTTTGCAAAAGGAACTATTGCTTTAGGTAATGCAATTGCTGAAGCTACGGCAAACGGCGCTTTCTCGCTTGTTGGTGGTGGAGATTCTGTTGCTTTCGTAAAACAATTTGGTTACGACGACAAAGTAAGCTACGTTTCTACAGGAGGTGGCGCAATGTTAGAATCGTTGGAAGGTAAAGAATTACCAGGAGTTGCTGCGATTTTAAAATAAGAAAAGGAAAAAAATACTTAAAATAGTAAAAAATTAAGTCGAGCATTTGCTCGACTTTTTTTGTCTTAATTGTTAAGCTGAATTTATTTCAACTTCTCATCTTAATGATTAGGTTCTTCACTTTGCTGTCGTTTCGTTCAGAATGACATTTTTTTTTAGCATCAAATTTTCTGCCATTCCAACGTTAGGAGGAATCTCAATGATTCTAAAATTGTTAATAGTAATCACTTGTTATTTAATAAATTAACTACTTTTCAACTGAGTTATAAAAAGAATGTTTATAGCTTGATTAATTACTCAAATTGTTAATAGTAAACTATTAAATATAAATGAATTAAAAAGTTATGAATAGACTTTATTAAAACTTGTGAATAATGATGATTTTAGAACTAAATTGATTTAATAAAGTTAAAATTGTTAATTATAAAAACTTGATAAATAATGAATTAAAAAGTAATTAAGAAAGTTTATCAAAAATTGTTGAAACTGAAATCTCCCTACAATTAGCCATTTTATTTATAGAAAAGGATTGTTATATTCGTAATGATTTAATAATCAATCTATGAATGAATTTAACCAACGACTAAACGAAGTAGAAAATCATTTGCAGCACAATGATCTTGATTTGGGCTATCGCCGATTAATTGATTGCGTGTTGGATTTGGGTGAGAAATCTTTTTACAAAGAGATTATCTCCTATTCGGATCTTTATTACACCGAAAATTCTACGAACGAAAATAAAATAACGCAGGCTTTACAATTGGTGGAAAAGTTAAAACAAGCTTCTCCTCCTCCCTTTCAGAAAGAAGAAACATTGATATCAACCAACAATGTTGAAAAAGCTTATCATCGTCGAAATTTTAAACTCCATCCCATTACTTTTGATTTGAAATCACGAGAAGTTGTTGGATTAGTTGGAGAGAATGGAAATGGAAAAACGACTTTATTACGTTTAATTTGTGGTGAATTGAAACCAACTTCTGGCGAAATAATTTATCATTTTTCTAAAGCAAAACCGTTTAGTTTTGAGCTGAAAACAAAATTAGTTTATGTGCCGCAACGAATCGAAGTTTTATATGGTACGTTGATGGAAAATCTGCAATTTACCTTGACATGTTATGATATTTACAACGAAGAAAATAGGTTATTAGCGAATGTTATGTTGGCGCGTTTGGGGCTTTGGCCTTACAAGGATTTGCAATGGCGACAATTGTCGTCTGGTTATAAAATGCGATTCGAGCTCGCGCGAACGTTATTGCGTCGTCCAAAAGTATTGTTGTTAGATGAGCCTTTGGCTAATTTAGATATTTTGGCACAACAAATTATTCTTGAAGATTTGAAATTTTTATCACAATCAATCCGAAATCCTTTTGGTGTTATTTTGAGTTCTCAACAATTGTACGAAGTTGAAAAAGTATCGACAGAAGTTCTCTTTTTAGAGCAAGGAAAGCTTAAAATACAAGGAGATACAAATGATTTGGAAGGTGATTTTACGATTGTTGAAATTGATGTTGAAAATACCAAAGAAGAGTTATTAACAGCTTTATCTAACATCGAAATTAAACAGATAAAATTCAATGGAGGATCATATATCGCATATTTTGATGATGAAATTTCAATGAATATGATTTTGTCTGAAATCGGAAAATCATTATTGAAAGTAAAATATATTCGAGATATTTCGAAATCAAGTCGTCGCTTTTTTGTCAATTAAAACCAACCAACTATGTTCAAAAAAATAAATCAAACTTTAATTACCAAATATCCATTGATTTGGAATCTGAAATTTATTTGGATTTTGTTGACGGTTTTAGTTTTCAACTTGATTGCATTTATCAATGGTTTTTTGTTTTTTACTAAAAAATCTCAACTGCAAGTAACTGGACTTTATGAAGTGTTTTTCAACTCAGGAATTGCAATTTATTACCTATTAATTGGTGACATTATCGGCGTTATTTGGTTGTATTTCTATATAAAAAATAATCGTTTCAAATCAAATTATCCAACCTCAAGAAATTATTTATTCAAAGAATTTTTGGCCGTTTTCTTCATTATATTTTTGATGTTTTATGTACCAAATTCGTTCAAAACTGGTCTTAAATTTCGTGTTTCAAATTATATAACTGAAGAGCAATATTTGAAAGATATCGATATTATCAATAGAGCGCAAGGTTTTACGTTGCAACCAAATTTTGGGTACGATAATTATTCGAGAAATTTGCCTGTTCCAGCTTTTGATTCGTTGGTTTCGGAAAAAGAAACAAGAGAATTATATGAAAAAAATAAGAGAGAATATTTAAGAAAAAATCCAACATACTCATATGATGCTTTTTTGGATCCGTATTTCAGAAATCCTGAATTTGAAACCTTATTAAGAGATTATTTTCCGGATCGATTTAGTTATTCTAAAATTAATTTTAATCAAACGTATCAACCTCTTAAAAAGAATAATTCATCTACAGATTCATTTCAAGAAGAAATGGACTATCCTACTACAGTAGCTGTAGATTCAACTTATGCTGTTGTCGATTCTGCTGCAGTAACATTAAATTCTGGTGGAAAACCAGATGTTTATTACAACTTAGCAAGTTTGTATAATTATAGTGTTTTGGCTTTTAACAATCCGAAAGATTCTACTTTAAATCATCAATTTTATGATGGACAATGGATTGCTTTGTTGCAAAAAAATGATCGAAAAGTAATTGAAAATTTATTGAATAATTATACCGATTTATTAAAAAAGCAAGAAATTGGGTATCAGTTCAAACATAAAAAGTGGATTGATTATTTGCCTCAATATCCGTATTATTTCATTGATCATAAATTGAATTATATTGATCCTTATCAAACTGTAGATAAAAAACTGAATGATTATATCCACCAAGATAGTTTAAACAAAGTGTATGAAAATATTGAGTTTTCGAAATATAGTTCCACTTGGTTAGAACATATTCAGTACTATTTACTAATCGCTTTAGTTATTACCGTTCTTATTATTACATTCAGATTTAGTTCGTTCAAAGTTTGGTTAATTTCATTGATTGGCGCAGGAATTTTGGCAATTTTAGGAAGCGTTTTCGGAATTTCTATCGATGCAAGTATTGGTTATACACAATTCACACCTTATATTATTTTATTTGTTTTTTACATTGCATTTATAGTGACTACACTAATTGGCTTACGTTCCAAAAAATATAAAGTTTTGACAGGTGTTAATCTTAATTGGTTTGTTGCGACCAATATTTTTATTGGAATTGTGATGCTTAGTTTTTACACAGATTTGCGTGAAGAAATGTTATATGAAGCAAATAAACATATGAATATTTATGAGTTTAGACAAACAAATAAAGAATTATTGCTGTTACAAGAATTTGCAGAAATTTTTCTTTACATCAATCCAATTTTATATTTAATAAGTTTTTATTTCATCATTAATCTTTATAAAAAATGGCAAGCAATGCCAGAAGAATAAAAAAAGAAAAGCGAGCTAAATCGGCTCGCTTTTCACTTGATAATTGAATGAAAATGAATTTTAAAAACTACTTTAAAAAAACTTACTTATGAAATAAAATAACACATTGTGCTATTCAATAATAATTTTAAAACTCATACAAATTTTAAAATATTCTTTCAAAATTTAAATTAATAGAGGTTAACCATCAAAATTTGTAGGTTAACCCTATTTTTTATGATTTTATGCACATTTAGAAGAATGTCTATTTCCTTTTGCATCACGTTTTTTGTGCATACTAAATTTATCAGATTTCATACGTTTTTCACGATCTTGTTTGTATTGATTGAACTGATTTTTGTCTAAAATTTTCTCTAATTTAATATCAAAATCGTTTGTACCTTTTTCTGGTCGAGAACCTCTTTTTCCTTTTTGAGTAGAATTTTTGTCTCTGTTCGCAAATTCTTTTTTCATGTCAGAATCTCTACTTTCTAACAACGATTTTACTTTTTTCTTTTGAGTAGAACTCAAATTATATTGATCAAATTTTTTTAATTGTTGATCTACAGTTGGGCGTTCTCTTTGCTCTTTTCTATTTCCAGATCGTTCACCTTGTTGTGGTCTTTGTTGAGCAGAAACTGCCATAACCATCATTATACTTGCTAATAAAAATGCTTTTTTCATAATCTATGTTTTTGTTTACAACTAAATGTTAGAATTATTTTCTTTTCATTTTTCTTGAAACAAAGTTGCAACACAAAAAAAAGACGTCAAAAATATTGAGGTAAACGAGTGTTAAGTATCGGTGAAATCAAGGATTTATTAAATTTTTTAACAAAGTTGTCAAATTTATTGAATAAAAAAATCCATTCGATAAAGAATGGATTTTGATGTATTTTTTTTGAAAGATTATTTTATTTTTTTCTCTAACATTTTAGAAAAAGTTTTAGCAGTTTTTGCAAACCCTTCTCCAATTCTCGATTCATCACTATAATTATTACCGAATTGAGTTCCTGGAGCTTCTTTATAATTGACAACAAATTTTTTATCTTCAAAATTATTAGAATCAACAATAGTAATAGTTGTAGATACTTTTGCAGCTTGTTTCATTACAAATGCATCCCAACCTGGATAAATCCAATCAACTTTAACAATCATTGTGTAAGGAGCATCTGTAGCGTTTTCAGAGAATGAAATTCCAGTAGATTTTGCACCATATTTAGTTAATAACTCCATAAATTTTGGTTCCCAGATAGACTCTTTTGCACCAGTCCATTTATCATTCCAAATATCTCCATTTCCAGCATTTTTGCCATTTAGATCAACAATCTTTTTTTGAACATATTCTGCTTCTGTAATGCTATCTGCATTAATTTTTAGATTTGAATAGTCAAAAATAACTTTCATTTTAGATTGTCCTTTTAAGAAATCGACAGTACCAGATTTTACTTTCTCTTTTTGAGCATAAATGTTTGAACCGAGTACAATAATGATTAATAATAAATAGTTTTTCATAATAGTTTTAATAAATTTCAGCAAAATATAAATATTCTTTAAATAGTTATTGTATAATCATTTAAAGAAATATTATTTAGAAACGTTTATTGTTTATAAATAGTTTGTAAGTCTTGGAAAAATTTTACTGAAAATAATAATCAAAACGTTTGGTACACTACTTTTGTCTTAACAAAGTTTAACAATATTGTATGAAAGTTTTAATTTCTAAATCAATTGTATTTGTTAATTTTAGAGGAAATTTGAATCAATAATATAAACATTAATTTCAACGAAATTTTGGATATACAACAACTAAACCAACAAATAGAAGCAAAAAGCGAAAGCATTGCAAGGTTGACATCGGAAATAAATAAAGCGATTATTGGACAAGAAAAAATGATTGAAAGTCTATTAATCGGATTACTTGGAAATGGACACGTTTTATTAGAAGGTGTTCCTGGATTAGCAAAAACATTAGCTATTAAAACATTATCTGATGCTGTTGATGGATCTTTTTCTCGTATACAATTTACACCAGATTTGTTACCTGCCGATGTTGTGGGGACACTTATTTATAATGTAAAAGAAAACGATTTTAGAATCAAAAAAGGACCAATATTCGCCAATTTTGTTTTAGCTGATGAGATTAACCGTTCGCCTGCAAAAGTACAATCTGCCTTGTTAGAAGCAATGCAAGAGCGTCAAGTAACAATTGGTGACGAAACGTATCTGTTACAAAAACCTTTCTTGGTTTTGGCGACTCAAAATCCGGTGGAACAAGAAGGAACTTATCCTTTGCCAGAAGCACAAGTTGACCGTTTTATGTTGAAAACGGTCATTACTTATCCAGAATTTGAAGCAGAACGTTTGATTTTAAGAAATTCGATTAATCAATCTTTTCCAAAAATTGAGAAAGTAATCTCTATTCAAGAATTGTTGGATGCGCGCGAAATGGTGAAACAAGTTTATATGGACGAAAAAATTGAAAAATATATTTTGGATATTATTTTCGCGACTCGTTTTCCAGAAAAAGTTGGATTAGAAAAATTGGTTCCAATGATTTCGTTTGGTTCTTCGCCTCGTGGATCGATCAATTTGGCACAAGCTTCAAAAGTGTATGCATTTTTACGCAAACGCGCTTATGTTATTCCAGACGATGTACGTGCAATGGCAAAAGATGTGTTGCGTCACCGTATCGGAATTAGCTACGAAGCAGAAGCAGAAAATGTTACGCCAGAAGAAATTATAGACAATATTCTTAATGTTGTTCCAGTTCCTTAAACCACTATTCAAAATCATTTAAACTTTGGATGCAAAAGAAATCATCAAACGTGTAAAACGTATTGAGCTAAAAAGCAAGCGTAAAGCGAGCAACCTTTTTATGGGTGAATATCACAGTTCATTCAAAGGAAGAGGTATGATTTTTAGTGAAATTCGTCCTTATCAATACGGTGATGACGTTCGTAATATCGATTGGAATAAAACGGCTCGATATAGCGAACCTTATGTAAAAGTTTTTGAAGAAGAACGAGAATTAACCATGTTTTTATTGGTTGATGTTTCGAATTCTGAAAACTTTGGAACACGAAAACAAATTAAAATGGAAACGATTGCTGAATTGAGCGCTACATTGGCTTTTTCGGCAATTACCTATAATGATAAAGTTGGTTTGATATTATATTCGGATCAAGTGGAGAAATTTATTCCACCCAAAAAAGGAAAACAACATGTGTTGCGTTTGGTGAGAGAAATTGTTTCGTATGAGCCAAAAAGTAAGAAAACTGATTTAGCAGAGACTTTGGAAACATTTATGAATTTGGTTCGCCGAAAATCAAATGTTTTTATTCTTTCAGATTTTATTGATTCGTCTGATTATGAAAAAGCATTGCGAATCGTGGCAAAAAAACATGATGTGACTGGAATTAGAGTTTATGATGAAAAAGAACAATCTTTTCCAGATGTAGGTTTGGTTCATGTGCAAGATAACGAAACAGGTGAAATCCGCTTGATTGATACTTCATCGAAGAAATTGCGTCAACAATATGCGCAATATTATCGCGATTTAGATCAACGTTATCAATCTATTTTCAAAAAAAATCATTCAGGCGCAATCAGTATTCGTACCGACGAAGATTATGTTCGCCCATTGTTAAACTACTTTAAAAGTCATAAAGCCTAATGAAGAATTTATTGCTTTTAGTAAGTTTTTTTATCCTTCAATTTTCGTTTGCGCAAGAAATTACGCCAAAATTAGATCGCACGACAATCAAAATTGGCGAGCCAATCCAATATGAAGTGAAAATTGATTACAAAGAAGGAGATAAAGTTGTTTTTCCTACGATTTCAGATTCAATTAATCATCACATCGAAGTTTTAGGTCAAAAAATTGACACTGTAAAAACGGATGGAAAATCTGAAATTGTTCAACATTTAGAATTGACTGGATATGATGCAGGTAAATTTAATATTCCGTCATTTATCATTCAGAAAAATGGAAAAGATTTAACAACAAAACAACTTGAAATTGATATTCAAGATATTGCAGTTGATACAACGAAAAATGCAATTTTCCCGATAAAACCTGTAATGGAAGAAGAATATTCTATTGGAGATTATTGGAATAAATATTGGTTGTACGGCATTATTGCGTTGATTTTATTTATTATCGGAATTGTTTTGGTTGTATTATATGTTCGCGCAAAATCGAAATTATCTGGCAAAGATTCGTACAAAACGCCTTATGACGAAGCGAAAGCAAGTCTGAAAGCCTTGGATGCTAAGAAATATTTGAAACGTGGTGAACAAAAAGAATATTACACGCAATTATCATTTATTGTAAGACGATATTTAGGACGTATTTATAACTTTTCGGCATTAGAAATTTTGTCGGATGATTTGGTAAAATATGTTGCGACAAAACCAGATGTTTTACCAGAAGATGTGCAGAAATTTAAACAATTTTTGTTCGATGCTGATTTGGTAAAATTCGCAAAACAAGAATTTGATGAACCAACAAATATTTCGCACCGAAATTGGGTAGATGAATTTGTAGATCGTGTAAAACCATTAGAAATTCCGGAGAACGAAGATTTGAAAAAAGATCAAGTGACGGGAGAAAAATATAAACAGTTTAATAACAATTAGGAATGCTAAATTTTGAGTTTCAAAATCCTTGGATCTTACTCTTATTGCTTGCTTTGCCTTTCTTTATTTTCAGAGAAATTCGCAAAACGAGCCAGAAAAAAGCATCCTTAAAATTACCTTCGCTCAAAGCATTTGGAGGTGCAAAAAGTTCGTTAGCGACGTACAAACCACTTTTATTTTTGATGCGAATTATCGCAATGGTTTTGTGCATTGTTGCTTTAGCTCGTCCACGTTATGTAGATGTTACGACAAAAGTAAAATCGGACGAAGGAGTTGATATTTTATTGACTGTAGATACGTCATTGAGTATGTTAGCGCGCGATTTGAAACCAGATCGTTTAACAGCGTTAAAAGAAGTTGCAAAAGACTTTTCACTTGGAAGAAAAACGGACAGAGTTGGTTTGGTCGAATATTCTGGAGAAGCTTTGACACGTGTTCCATTAACAACAGATCGTGATGTTTTGATACAAGAAATCGAAATGTTACATTCTGGTAGTTTAGCTGATGGAACAGCAATTGGAGTTGGTTTGGCAACAGCTGTTAATCATCTTAAAAATAGTAAAGCAAAATCTAAAGTAGTTATTTTGATTACAGATGGTGTTGAAAGTGTAAATCCTTCTGGAGATTTGATGTATGTTTCACCGAGACAAGCCGCTGATATTGCAGCAGAGAAAGGGATAAAAGTATATACAATTGGTATTGGAACAAACGGAATGGCGCCTATGCCTGTTGGTTACGATATGTTAGGTGATTACGTTTTTGAGATGCGTCCTGTACAAATTGACGAAAAACTGTTAGAAGAAGTTGCAGATAAAACTGGAGGTTTATATTTCCGTGCAACAAACAATGAAAGTTTGAAAAACATTTATAACGAAATTGATAAACTTGAAAAAACAGAGATTAACGAAGTCAAATATTATAATTATACCGAATTGTTTGCACGATTCTTATTGCCTGCATTCATTATTTTGGTATTAGAAGCCATTTTACGAAGAACCGTTTTTAAAGAATTAATCTAATGCAGTGGGGAGAATTACATAATATTTGGTTGATGATTTTATTGTTTGTCGTTATTTTTCTATCGATAACAGTATTTCAATGGCGCGAACGTGTAAAGAAAACATTTGCAGATAAAGAACTGTTTCCATTTGTTTTTCCAATCACTTCTTCAAAGCGTTATGGTTTCAAAATCATTGCATTTTGTGTGGCTTTATTTTTAATGGTAATTGCATTGATGGATCCACTTTATGGTGAACGAGATGTGCAAGTAAAGCGCGAAGGAATTGATATGGTTTTCTTGTTAGATTTATCAAGTTCGATGAATGCACAAGATGTTGCTCCTTCGCGATTAGAAAAAGCAACAAAATTAATTACAGAAACATTACATCAATTAGGAGGAGATAGAGCTTCTTTGGTTGCGTTTGCAGCGAATGCTTACACGATTTCTCCATTGACAAATGATTATGCTGCAATCGAAAGTTATTTGCAAAATGTTAATACTGAGTTAATTTCGAGCCAAGGGACAAATTACTTAAATGCGATTCAGGAAGCTGCAAAAACATTCAAAGGATCGGCGAATACAAGTAAATTAATTGTACTAATTTC
Organism: Empedobacter sp. UBA1574; assembly: GCF_002322895.1. Classification (NCBI taxonomy): domain Bacteria; kingdom Pseudomonadati; phylum Bacteroidota; class Flavobacteriia; order Flavobacteriales; family Weeksellaceae; genus Empedobacter; species Empedobacter sp. UBA1574. Next base: position 106,617 of record NZ_DCOI01000022.1, read on the forward strand.
GGATGGAGAAGACAACGAAAATACAGTTAATCAAGCTTCTAAAATAGCAAAAGATAACGGAATTCATATTGTATCAGTTGGTGTTGGAACAGATAAAGGAGCTCCAATTCCGATGTATTACAATGGCTACGCCGAAGACTATAAAAAGGACGAAACAGGTTCTATAGTTATTACAAAATTAGAAGATAAAAATCTTCGCAAATTGGCACAAGATACAAACGGAACTTACATTCATTTGGATAATACGCAAGATGCATTATCCGCATTATCAATGTATAAAGCCCGATTAGATAAAAACGAAATTGCTAACTCTACAACAAGAGATATGAATCATATTTATCAGTGGTTTTTAGCGGTTGCGGTTTGTTTACTTTTTGTGGAATTATTAACATCTGAATATAAGATTTTTAACAAAAAGAAATAGTAAGTTTGTATGGTAAAATGATGTACTTTTTAAAACAAATAGGATTTTTAGGAATAATGCTTTTATCCGTTTTTGGTTATAGTCAATCGAAAGCGAAAAGCTACATTATTGAAGGAAACGAGTATTATCAAAAAGGAAAATTTGATAATGCAGAAGTTGCCTACAAGAAAGCTACCATGGAAGATCCAACTTCTGTCAAAGCAAATTACAATTTAGGAAATGCTTTATTTCAACAAAAACGTTACAAAGAAAGTATAGCGCATTACAAACGTTCTGCTGAAGTATCTAAAACGAATAATGATAAACATTTGGCTTATCACAATTTAGGAAATGCTTTTATGCAGGAAAAAGATTATCAAAATGCTGTTGATAATTACAAACAAGCCTTACGAAATGATCCAAAAGATGATGCAACACGTTACAACTATGCATTAGCAAAAAAAATGTTAGAAAAAGAACGTGAGAAACAAAAAGATCAAAATAATAAGGATAATAAAGATCAAAACAAACAAGATCAAAATAATCAGCAAAAACAACAACAGCAGCAAAATAAACAGAATCAACAAAACCAAAATAACCAAAAGCAAAATCAGAATCAGAATCAATCTCAACAACAACAATCTGATCAGCAGAAACAGCAAAATCAAGGAGGAAACCCGAAAGCTGGTGGTGAAAATGGAAACAATAAAGGACAAGGAAATAATCAATCTCCAGAAATCAAACAAGGAAATAATGGAGACGGAAAAGAACAAGATAATGCAAAGAATAATTTGGGAGACGGTTTGCTAAAAGCATTGCAAAATCAGGAAGCCAAAACCCAACGAAAAATTATTCAACAAAAAGCAGAAAAACAACGAACAACAACATCTAAGGATTGGTAATGACAACGACAAGCGTTTTAAATAGCTTTTTAGTGTTTGCCTTAACGTCTATCACAGCGTTAGCACAACAAATTTCTTTTAAATCTGATGCAGATAAAACACAGGTCAGTTTAGGAGAAGCATTTAGCGTGGGCTTTTTTATCGAATCTAATACAGATAGTTATTCGATTGATCAACCAATGAAATATCCTCCACATAATGGATTACAAATTGTAGGTGAACAACGCTCGCAAAATGTTTCTTATGTGAATGGAAAAGGAGTGATAGAAGAAGGAATTATCCTTGCTTTTGTTGCTGAAAAAGAAGGTAAATATCGAATTGGAGCTGCTAAAATTGTGATTAATGGAAAAACCTATACATCGAAACCTGTCGATGTTGTAGTGAAAGGAACGGGGTTGACGCACAACAATTTTAGAAGTAATACTTCGCAGCCTGTTTTTCTACAAAGTAAAGTTTCGAAAACGAATCCTTATGTGAACGAACAAGTTGGTTTATCAGTAAAATTATACGTAAAAGATTTATCTTATCTTAATCGTAAACAAAACTTTCGTCAAGGAAATTTAGACGGATTAAGCCCAAAAATTGTAAAAAGCTCTCCCGAAAATATCAAGCAAGAAATTGTTGGAGGAAAACAATATTTCTCCGAAGAAATTGCACGTTATTATGTTTTTCCTCAAAAACCAGGAAAGATAGAAATCGATCCGTTTTCGGTAGATGTGGTGTTGCCAACAACGTATGGAGCGGAGCCTGTAGAAGTGCGTAGTAATCCAGTTGTGATTAATGCAAAAGCACTTCCAGAAGAAGGAAAGCCAAAGAATTTTAGCGGTGCAGTTGGTCAATTTAAAATGAACGCTTCGGTTGATAAAAAAGAAGTTGCAACCAATGAAAGTGTAAATTTTGATGTTGAAATTATTGGAACAGGAAACTTTAATACGATTAATTTACCTGAAATTACGACGCCAAAAAATTTAGAAAAATTCGCACCGAAAAAACGCGATGCATATAAAACCTATGATACAGGAATGAAAGGAAAAGTTGCTGAGCAAACAGTTCTTGTCCCAAATTTTGGAGGAGAATATACGATTTCGCCTGTAGAATTTTGTTATTTCGATCCTGTTAAAGAGAAATATGTAACCTTGAAATCAGATTCGATTAATTTGTCTGTTTCAGGTTCTAAAACTTCTTCTGCAACGGCTGTGGCTTCTAATTCACCAGATTCGACAATTTCTGATAAAATAGAAGAAATGACGAACGATGTGAAAGAAGGAAAAAGCGGTTGGTTGTGGTTAACTGGTGGTGTAATTGCATTGAGTGCTGGAAGTTTATTTTTGATGAGAAAGAAAAATAACCCGACACAAAAACAAAAAATTGAACCAAAAATAAAACCTCTTAACGAGCAAAATAATTTTGAATCATACCAACCAAAAACAGAAACCCAAAAGTTTACTTTGGTTGAAAAACCAACGATAAATTCGAGTCAAATTTCTGCTGAATTAGATGAATTGAAGCAAAAAATAAACGTTGAAGACCAAAAAGATTTTTATCAATTACAAGAAAATATTTTGTGTAATGCCGCGCTATTAAAAACGAATACAGATTTAGCTCATTTTTCTGACGAGGTGATTGCAAATAAATTGATTGAAAATGGTGTGAGTGAATTAGCCGTAGAACAATGGAAATTGTTGCTGAACAACGCACGACAAGCTAAATATGCCTTTGGTGGTTTGCATCAAAATTTAGAAGAAGTTTTCGAAGCTACGCAAAATATTTCCGAAGAATTATTACGAAAATAAATTTCAAGTTTTTTAGATAGTAAAAGGGACAATCTCAGTTTTGAGTTGTCCCTTTTATTTTTGCTCTTACAACTCATCCTCAAAAATTGACAATTCGGTAACATATAATTTCAAACGAAAAGTGTTTGTAAGAACTTTGACTCAACAAATAAAAAAACACAAATGATGAAAACAATTTTCTTAACAATCGCAATTTTATTCACTGTATCAACTTTTGCACAAAAGAATTTTGAATCAGATATGAATAAAACTTTAACGGAATGGAACAAAGGAAATCATTCTTCTGAAGCTAATTTTAAGCAATTAATAAATGATTATCCAAATGAATGGTTACCAAAATATTACTTGACTTTTTCTGAAGTTTTGAAAACGTTCGAATCAAAAGATATTACTAAAAATGAAAAAATTCTTTTGAATGTAAAAACTCAAATCGATGATTTAGTCAGAAATAATCCATTAAATGTAGAAATTCTCAATTTGAAAGCCTTGTATTTAACAGCAGAAATTGTGCAGAATCCAATGCAAAATGGAGCAATTTATTATCCAGAAGTAGTACAAATCTATCAAAAATCGTTGATGTTAAATCCAACTAATCCGCGTTCTGTTTTAGGTTTGGCTGAGTTTAATATCAATGCTGCAAAATATAGAGGAATGGATATTACACAAGATTGTAAAAATGTAAAAAAATCTTTAGCTTTATTTAATGCTGAAAAGCCAAAAAATAATGAACCGATATGGGGAAAAAATCGTGCCGAAGCCTTGTTGAATAACGAATGTAAAAACGTACTATAATGATAGCTTTAGTTGCACAATTTATTCACGAAATTATTTTTTGGTTAATTAATTTGATTGCTTGATATGGATAAGTATTATAAAGGATATTTGAGATTATTTTCATTTGTATTTTCATTTGCAATTTTAGTATATGTATTTGATTTTAGTACAATTAATTTTCAAAATAATTCAAATTTTGATTTAGGTGTAGAAGTAGGCTTGTTAACAGGAAACTTTCTAAAATTTGTTGCTTTAGGGTTGGTCTTTTTAAAATTCTTAGAAGGAATTATTGTTTCTGACAAAAAGTTAATTGTTCGTAATATTTTGATTCTATTTGTAATCAATGTTTTGATTTATAGCGTGATATTTTTTACATCTCCAAATGTATCATTCAATCAATTTTTTCATCCAGAAGCTATCAAATATTTTATCGGATATTTTTCGTTCAGTGTTGCAGCATCTTTTGTGAATACAAGCATTTTTAATGAATATAGAATAGATGTACCAGATTCGCCTAAACCAGAAAAAGTTTTAAGAAAGTATTTTTTACGTTCTATTATTTATACGTTGGTATTGTATTATGTATTCGTGGAGTTTGCGAATCTCCTTTTGCAGAAATATATTTTTTACGATCAATCGATCAATTATCTTTTAGTTGCAGTTATCACGGTTTTCTTTTTGTTTTTATTCTTTATTATCGATCGAAAGAAAAATAAATTAGAACGTAAAATTGTTATCGAATCAACAAAAGCAGAAACAGCAACTGCACAATTCGAAACCTTAAAAAGTCAATTAGACCCACATTTTTTATTCAATAGTTTGAATGTTTTAACTGGTTTGATTGAAGAAAATCCAGATAATGCGATAGATTTTACAACATCGCTTTCTAAGATTTATCGATATGTTTTAGAACAAAAAGACAAAGAAGTTGTGTCGATTCAAGAAGAAATAAATTTTGCAAAAACCTATGTCAACCTTCTAAAATTAAGATTTGAAAATAGCATCGATTTCGAAATTGAACAAATAACTTTCTCTGAAACCGAATTTATTGTGCCACTTTCTTTGCAGATTTTATTAGAAAATACAATCAAACACAATATTGTATCTGATCAAAAACCTTTGAAAATTAAAATTTATAAAAAAGATAATTATTTGATAATTGAAAATTCTTTCCAACCAAAAGAAACCATTAAAGATTCGACAGGAATTGGGCTGAAAAATATTATTAATCGTTATCAATTAATTTCTAACCGAGAAGTGAACATCGAAAAAAATGAACAACTATTTCGTGTAGAACTTCCCATATTAACACAAAAAAATACAACTATGAATACACAAAATTTTGACGAACAACAAGCTTATTTACGTGCAATAGAGCGTGCAAAAGAATTGAAAAAGTTTTATGCGCATTTAGGAACTTATGTTGTAATGAGTTTATTCTTTTTTATTCTGAATTTAGTTACAAATAATGGACATTGGTGGTTTTATTGGCCAGTTTTAGGTTGGGGATTGGGCGTTGCACTAAATGCTGTAAAAGTTTTTGCGTATGGTTCTGGTTGGGAAGAGAATAAAGCCAAAGAAATCTTGGAAAAAGAGCAAAATAAAAAGTGGCAATAAATGAATTTTATAAATCAAATAAAGCAAACAAATTGGGTTAGAATAATTATTTTTTATGGATTGATATTAATCGGAACTTTTCTGATTCGTAAATGTCCTAATTTTTTACAATTGATTTTTGGAGGTTTAGTCGATTTTCAACTGCCTTGGAATATGAATCATGGGTTGATTATTTTTCTAATTAGTTTACTTTTCTATAAATTCTCTAAAGTTAAAAAAGAAGTCTCTCTTCTAGGAAAAGAAGGTTTCAAAACATTGATTTTTCCATTTATATTACTCGTTGGTTATTCAATTTATGGGATAAATAACGATTACGGAATTAATAAACATTTGTGGGCAGCGATTTTTATTTCTGTTACGTTGCTTTATGATATTATGGAAGAATATACGTGGCGAGGTTATTTGAATGATGCTTTAGGCAATATATTTTGGATAATAAAAAGCATTATAACGGGAATATTTTGGGCAGTTTGGCACTTATTTATTTTTAAAGATTTCGATCAGTTTGGAGGTTTTGGAATTTTTATGTTATTGTGCATTGTTTTTTCTTTTGTATTAACTTTTTCAACAATTCGAACAAAATCGATTATCGTTCCAGCTACAATTCACGCTTTAATGGCTAAGACAAATCTTGCAACATTGATCATTTTTGTCATTATACTTGCTTTATTATTTGTTTGGAACAAAATTTTTGAAAGAAAACCGATTCGTGAATTAACTTAAAAAAAACTATGAAAATACTAATTATAGAAGATGAAAAGCCTGCAGCGCGTTTATTAAAGCGACGTGTAGAAAAATTGGGTTATCAAATACACGAAATGTTGCACTCTGTAGAAGAAAGTGTAGCGTGGTTGAAAACGAATCCAAATCCTGATTTAATTTTTCTGGATATTCAGTTATCAGATGGGTTATCATTTGAGATTTTTAATCAAGTAGATGTTTCGTCTGCGATTATTTTTACGACTGCTTATGACGAATATGTATTGAAAGCGTTTAAACTAAACTCGGTTGATTATTTGTTGAAACCTGTTGATGAAGAGGAATTGAAGTTTGCTATTGAAAAATTTGAAAGACAATTTCAGCAAGCATCTTCAAGTTTCAATCTAAATGAATTGAAAAGTCTTTTTTCGAATAATCAAACAGAAAAATTTAAAGAACGTTTTTCGATTAAAATAGGAACATCAATCAAAATTATAGAAATCGATAATATCGAATGTTTTTTTAGCGAAAACAAAGCAACGTATATTCATACAAAAGAAAACCGAAATTATTTGGTAGATTTTTCGTTGGATAAAGTGGAAGAACAAATCGACCCGAAAAAGTTTTTTAGAATTAATCGTAGTCAAATCATCCAAATCGATTCGATTAAAGAAATTACAATGTATTCTAATTCAAGATTAAAAATAATTTTGAATACTTACAATGAACAAGATATGATTGTGAGTCGCGAAAAAGTGGCAGATTTTAAGAATTGGTTGGATTAAGAATTGATTTATTGCTTTTTTATGAAAAATTGTTCATAAAAACTTCTATTTTTGCATCAACCAATTAATTATAACTAAATACGAATGGAAAATATAATATCATTTTTTCAGAAATTCTCTTTCAATCAAATCGGAACAACTTTCGCCGTACTTTTTGCAGTTATCGATATTTTAGGAAGTATTCCAATTATTGTAGGAATTCGGAGCAAAGTTGGACATATTCAGTCCGAAAAAGCCTCGATTGCAGCAGGAATTATGATGATTTCGTTTTTGTTTTTCGGAACAAAAATTTTGAAATTAGTTGGTGTTGATGTTCAGTCATTTGCTGTGGCTGGTGCATTTGTGATTTTTATCATCGCTATTGAAATGATTTTAGGAATTGAGATCCAGAAAGGAGTCGAATCTAACTCTGCATCCATCGTTCCTATTGCGTTTCCGTTAGTTGCGGGTGCGGGATCGTTGACAACTGTACTTTCGCTTCGTTCGCAGTTTGCAGATATTAACATTGTGATAGCGATTATATTAAATATGTTAATCGTATATTTGGTGCTGAAATTCGCAGGAAAACTCGAAAAATGGATGGGACCTGGCGTTTTATCGGTACTGAAAAAAGTATTTGGAGTAATTTTATTGTCAATCGCAATCAAATTATTTACGTCAAATATCGGTGCATTGTTTATGAATGAAATTAAAATTTAAAAATTCATTATCTAATGAAAACATATATTTATATCGCGACAATCGTTTTGTTGATAGGTTTAGGTTACAACCTATATGAGATGGATTATAAAGCTGGTTTTATGGCTGAAGAAAACTTTCGTAGCGTTTTAGGAATTGGAGCATCAGTTTGTGGATTAATTTTAGTATCTGTATACTTTAGTTTTTTCAGATTGCAAGCAAATCTTAAGAAATAAACAGTTTTACAACTTATAATAAATGAAAAAGATTAATCCTAGGATTAATCTTTTTTTGTTTGTATCGCTTCGTTTAATTTTTCTAATAAAGTTTTGACAGATTGTTCTATCACCTCAAAAGGTTGATGTTTTGTAGAAGTATAAATCATCACCAAATCAACCGAATAATTTTCATTAGGTTCAAGTAACAATTTATTCAATCTGTAAGCTTCTTTAGCACGACGTTTCAATAAATTTCGATCAACCGCGTGTTTGAATTTTTTCTTTCCAACACTTACTCCTACTCTTATATTGTAATCCGCTTTCGGTTTGATTTTGTAGACAAATCTAATCGGATGAGAAACAAATGTTTTTCCATCAGAAAACAATTCATCGAATGCTTTTCTGCTTTTAAGTTTCTCATTCTTACCAAAAGTCAATTTCATATTGCTAAATTCTACGTAAATTTGTAACTGCAAAAGTAAGTATTCTAAAAAGTTTTAGAATTATGTAACTTTGAAAATAATTTATTTTTATTTAAAACAAAAAAAGAACAATATGTATCCAGCAGAAATAGTAATGCCGATGAAGGCTCAGTTGACTTCTAATGGTTTTGAAGATTTAACTACTCCAGAACAAGTAGAAGCAGCAATCAAACAAGAAGGAACAACTTTGGTAATGGTAAATAGTGTTTGTGGTTGTGCTGCAGGTGCTGCAAGACCAGGAGTTGTAATGTCATTAGATAATGATAAAGTTCCTACACATTTAACAACAGTTTTCGCAGGATTTGATAAAGATGCTGTAGCAAAAGCACGTGAGTTTTTTGCTCCATTTCCTCCAAGTTCTCCAGCTGTTGCTTTATTCAAAGATGGTGAATTAGTACATATGTTAGAGCGTCACCACATCGAAGGACACTCTGCAGCAGCTATCGCAGAAAATTTAAAAGCAGCTTACAACGAGTTTGCTTAAGACTAAATTTGAAGGTTATTTCAAAAATATTTTAAAAAGTGGAGCAATTTGTTCCACTTTTTTTGTGTTCAAAATTCTTATAAAAAAGAGTTTTATAAATTTTAATTCGAGGAAAAGTTTAAAAACCTGAATTAACATCATAACATAAAATATATCATATCAAATTGATTGCTAAACCTATGAAATAGAGAAAAATGTATCAAAATAATCTGTAAATTAGCAATTCGAAATTTTTTAATATATTATTTAATAAACAAATGAGAATAGCAGTCGTAGGCGCTACCGGAATGGTCGGCAGAGTTATGCTCCAAGTTTTGGAAGAAAGAAATTTTCCAATCACTGAAATTATACCAGTAGCATCAGAAAGATCAATAGGAAAAACTATTGAATACAAAGGAAAAGAATACAAAATTGTATCAATGCAGGATGCTGTAGAAATGCGAGCTGATATCGCAATCTTTTCAGCAGGTGGAGAAACTTCCAAACAGTGGGCGCCTAAGTTTGCAGAAGTCGGAACAACTGTAATTGACAATTCATCGGCTTGGAGAATGGATCCAGATCGTCCGTTGATTGTACCAGAAATCAATGCAGATATTTTAACAACAAATGATAAAATTATCGCAAATCCTAACTGTTCAACGATTCAATTGGTAATGGTTCTTAATCCTTTACACAAAAAATACGGAATTAAACGTGTAGTTGTTTCTACTTATCAATCAGTTACGGGAACAGGTAAAGATGCTGTGGAGCAATTGAATGGAGAAATTGAAGGACGTGATGTAGCGAAAGTTTATCCATACCAAATTTTCAAAAATGCATTGCCTCATTGTGATGTGTTTGATGAAGAAACAGGTTATACAAAAGAAGAATTGAAATTGACTCGTGAGCCTCGTAAAATTATGCGTGTGGATGAAATGAATATTACAGCTACTGCGGTTCGTGTTCCTGTGCAAGGAGGACATTCGGAGTCGGTGAATATTGAATTTGAGAATGATTTTGATTTAGCCGAAGTTCGCAAATTATTAGCAGAACAGGAAGGTGTAACAGTACAAGATAATCCAGACACAAATACTTATCCAATGGCTTTCTATTCAGAAGGGAAAGACGATGTTTTTGTAGGTCGTATTCGTCGTGATTTATCTCAACCAAATGCATTAAATTGTTGGATTGTTGCGGATAATTTACGCAAAGGAGCAGCTACAAATGCGGTTCAAATTGCAGAATATCTAGTAAAACACAATTTAGTTGGATAATATTTTCAATTAAAAACTTATATAAAGTCGCTCTTGTAGCGACTTTTTTATGTTTAATGAATAAGTTTTCAGAACTTTAACAAATATTTTACGCTATCAAAGCAACCATAAGCGTAATTTTCGCATCTAAACACTGAGAAAGAAAAAGTATTTTGGACGAAAAACAACTCATAAAAGCTTGTATCAACAATGATTCGAAAGCACAGCGGCTGCTTTACGAAAAATATGATGCGCGATTTTTTGCGGTTTGTAAACGTTATTTTACCGATATACAACAAGCGGAAGATGCGTTGGTAAAAGGTTTTTTGAAGATTTTTCAGAATCTTGAAAATTATTCGTTCGAAGGAAGTTTTGAAGGATGGATGCGAAGAATTATGATTAATGAATGTTTGATGGAGTTGCGGAAAAATAAAATTTTTCACCTTAATGTAGACGATTACTCCTCTTCTATTTCATCTAATCAAGAAGCTTCGCAACAAATCGAAGAAGATGATGTGATGAAACTCCTCGATTATCTACCCGAAGGCTGTCGTCTCGTGTTTACCCTTTACGTTATTGAGGGATATAAGCACAAAGAAATTGCCGAAAGTTTGGGCATTACAGAAGGAACATCTAAATCGCAACTTAATTTAGCGAAGACGAAATTGAAGGATATGTTAAGTAAGAATGAAAATATAAAATCAAATTTATCGTGAACACAAACGATCCAATAGAAGATTTATTTCGATCAAGAAGTAGCGAAACAGTCGGCGAAAAGCCGAGTGATTTGGTGTGGAAACGTATTGAATCTGGTTTGCAGAAGGAGGAAAAGAAGAAGAAACCTATTCGCGAATTTGTTTCGAGTGTATGGTTTTCTGCTGCCGTTTTCGCGTTGATTGCGATTCCTTACTTTGTGCTTTTTATCGAGAATATTAATACTGAAAATAGAGAAAATTCACTTGAAATTGTCAAAACAAATGTCCCAGTTATCGAGCAATCGCCTGCTGAACAAGAAGAAATAGTGGTTTTGGAATCGAAAGATAAAGATTTGGAAAAACCTCTAGAAATAGTAAAGAATGATAAAGTTACAAAACAGCCTGTTTATAAAGTAATTGAAGGACATTCTGCTAGTGTAATTGCTGACGAAGGATATTTTCCTCAATTATCTAATGCTTCTGCATCGAATGCTCCAGTTACTTTATCAGCACCGCAAGCGATGGAAGCTCGTTCTAAGGTTTTAGATTCAATAGAAAAAGAAAGACAATATGCTAAAACAAGTAATCAGAATTTGGGTTCTATAAAAGATTCAGTTATTTCGGATAAGTTAGCTGGAAAAGCTTCTGGTATTGTAGTTGCAAATGGTGTAAGCAGACAAAATGCTAAGCTAAAAGATACTTCTGATGTGATGAAAATGACGGTTGTTGCAGAAACACGTGCTGCAAATGCTTCGTTAGAAACAGCTTCGGTGATGGAAGTTTCGCCAAAAAAATCTGTAATTGACAAATCTGCAATTGTTTATAAACCTTTAAAGTTTACAGTAAAATCGGATATTTTACGTACTAATTTTAAATTACAAAAGAAATTAAAAGATAAAATTTCGTTTGAAAGTACAACGAATAATCTTGTCATTACATTTGAGAAAGTAAATGATAAGATTGTTTTAATAACAAACGAACCAAAGGTTGATGCGACGCTTTTGGGAGTTTTGGAAAAAAATAAAAAAGAAATATTTAAATATTATAATAAATAGAGATTAAAAAAAGGTTCGCTTTTAGCGAACCTTTTTTTAATTATTTCCATATAAATTTATTGCATTTTCTTTGTCTTGATTCATCGCGATGATTAAATCATCTAACGAATCAAATTTCTTTTCATCTCGCAAATGTCCTAAAAATTCAAGGCGAATTGTTTCTCCATAAATATCTCGATCAAAATCCAAAATATTCACTTCTACTCGATGTTCACGAGAATTGGTAACCGTTTCTCTAAATCCGATGCTTAATAAACCTAAATATTTCTGATCATCCACAAAAACATCAACCGCATAAACGCCATCTTTTGGAATTAATTTATTGGGATCAACTTGTAAATTAGCGGTAGGAAAACCAAGTGTACGACCAATTTTGTCACCATGAACAACTTCTCCAGAAAGCGGATATTGATAGTTCAACGCTTTATTCGCATACGCGATATTTCCTTCGATAAGTGCATTTCTAATTTTTGTAGAACTCACCGCCACATCATTTTCTTCGACAGCTTGCAATTGAATCAAATTGAAACCATATTTTTTCGAAAGAACTTGTAATTGTTCAAAATTTCCTTCTCTATTTTTCCCGAAATGATGATCGTAGCCAATCACTAGCGTATCAATATTAATTTTATCAACCAATAAATTCTTGACAAATTCGACAGAAGTTACTTGCGAAAAATCTGTTGTAAACGCTTGAATAATCAAATGTTCTAACCCAAATTGACGCAAAACATTTTCTTTTTCCTCTAAAGTGTTCAAAAATTTAAGATCACAATTTGGTTGTAAAACCATTCGAGGATGTGGATTAAAAGTAATCAAAACACTTTTTCCATCAATTTCTTTTGCAATTGTATTGAGTTGTTTTAGAATAGATTGGTGTCCAATGTGCACACCATCAAACATGCCCAAAGTAAGGACAGGACGTTTGATTGGTTTGATTTCTTCTAAGGATTGATAAACGTTCACTAAAAATGATTTTGCACAAAATTAAGGCTTTCAAATCGAACTTCAAATCTATTTTTAATTTCCTTTGATTGTAATATTCTGATTACTAATCAAAATATTATGACAAAAATCTTAAAAAGTATATAAATTATACAATGTTTTTAACTTACCTTTGCACCCAAATAAAATAAACTAAATCATTTCATATAATGGCAAATCAAAAGAAAGGTAAGATTGCACAGGTTATTGGACCTGTAATTGACGTTATTTTTGATAACGCAGAAGGCCTTCCAAATATTTATGATGCATTAGAGGTTCCTCGTCAAGGAAAAGAAACATTAATTCTTGAAGTTGAGCAACACATCGGTGAAGATACTGTACGTTGTATCGCAATGGATAGTTCTGATGGTTTACAAAGAGGTCAAGAAGTTATCGCTTTAGGAAAACCAATTATGGTTCCTATCGGAGAAAACATCAAAGGACGTGTATTTAATGTAGTTGGAGATGCTATTGATGGTTTAGGGAATTTAGACAAAGAAAATGGTTTACCTATTCACCGTCCAGCTCCAAAATTCGAAGAATTATCAACATCTGCAGAAGTTTTATTTACAGGTATTAAAGTAATTGACTTAGTAGAGCCATACGTAAAAGGTGGTAAAATTGGTTTATTTGGTGGTGCCGGAGTAGGTAAAACAGTATTAATTCAGGAGTTGATGAACAACATCGCAAAAGGACACGGAGGTTTATCTGTATTCGCTGGTGTTGGTGAGCGTACTCGTGAAGGTAATGACTTAATGCGTGAGATGATTGAAGCTGGATTAATTAATTACGGTGAAGATTTCATGCACTCTATGGAAGGTGGATCTTGGGATTTATCTAAAGTAAACAGTGAAAACATGAAAGAGTCTAAAGCAGCTTTCGTTTTCGGACAAATGAATGAACCTCCAGGTGCACGTGCTCGTGTTGCTTTAACAGGTTTAACATTAGCTGAATATTTCCGTGATGGAGATGGACAAGGTCAAGGACGTGACGTATTATTCTTCGTAGATAATATCTTCCGTTTTACACAAGCAGGTTCTGAGGTTTCTGCCTTATTAGGACGTATGCCATCAGCCGTAGGTTATCAGCCAACATTAGCAACTGAAATGGGTGCTATGCAAGAGCGTATTACATCTACTAAAAACGGATCTATTACTTCTGTACAAGCGGTATATGTACCTGCCGATGATTTAACTGACCCTGCGCCAGCTACGACTTTCGCGCACTTAGATGCTACAACGGTATTAGATCGTAAAATTGCTTCATTAGGTATTTACCCAGCGGTAGATCCATTGAACTCTACATCTCGTATCTTATCACCAGCAATTATTGGTAAAGAACATTACGAAACAGCACAACGTGTAAAAGAAATCTTACAACGTTACAATGCTTTACAAGATATCATCGCGATTTTAGGTATGGAAGAGTTATCAGAAGAGGATAAGTTAGTTGTACACCGTGCACGTCGTATCCAACGTTTCTTATCTCAACCATTCCACGTTGCAGAACAGTTTACAGGTATCCCAGGTGTTTTAGTAGATATCAAAGATACAATCAAAGGATTCAACATGATCTTAGATGGTGAAGTTGACCAATATCCTGAGGCTGCATTCAACTTACGTGGTACAATCGAAGAAGCGATTGAAGCTGGAGAAAAAATGTTAGCAGAAGCTAAATAATATAATTTAACCATATAAAGAGTGCTTACGTTTCTTTTCTTTTTGAAAGTTGCTAAGTACTCTTTTTTTTAAAAACAATAGGATTATGCACTTACAAATTATTACGCCAGAATTCGTAGTTTTCGATGCAGAAGTAGATGCTGTTACTTTACCAGGTAAAGATGGTGAATTTCAGTTATTAAATAACCACGCTCCTATCGTTGCAACTTTAGGTGAAGGAACAATTAAAATTAAAGTTCACACAAAAACTTTCGAAGATTTCGATAATCAATCTGGCAAAGTTTACACTTCTCCATCAAACGAATCTACATTATTGTTAGATATCAAAGGAGGAACAATTGAAATGAGCAATAATAAAGTAATCGTTTTAGCAAACTAATTACTTTTTTATCATAAAACTTAAAAGGAGATCAATTTTGATCTCCTTTTTTTATGTTTTCTACTTAATATTCTCTTTTTTACTTCAAATTTTATTCTGTTTAAATCCTTTTTATAGATTTCGAAAGAAATATTTTTAACTTTTTGGCATGAATATTCTTTTTAAATCAATTTAATAGATTTGTTTTCTAAAAACTAATTATAAATTTTATTATTTAGAAAATTATTCTAATTTCACATAAAATATAAAACTACAAAGTGTAGTTAGAAATGAATAATTTTTTTAAAGATGAAGTACAATTCTAAAAAACATTCTTTTGGACACGGCGTCCTGCTTCAGAGCATCTATAATTGTATCAATAGTAAAATTCGAATGTGCAGCTGCTAATTTTAGCTAACTAACCTACCCTACTATTTATTAATCGTAGTCACATTCAAAACAATTTTATTATGTCAACAGAAAAACAATTACATTTCGATACTTTACAAGTACACGCAGGTCAAGAAGTAGACCCATCAACAGGCTCTCGCGCTGTTCCAATTTATCAAACATCTTCTTATGTATTTAATGATGCCGAACACGGAGCAAATTTATTTGCTTTGAAAGAATTTGGTAATATTTACACAAGAATTCAGAATCCAACAACTGACGTTTTCGAAAAACGTATTGCTGCGCTGGAAGGTGGTGTTGCGGCATTAGCTGTTTCATCGGGACAAGCGGCACAATTTATTGCTTTAAATAATATTTTAGAATCAGGAGATAATTTTGTTTCGGCTTCTAATCTTTATGGCGGAACATATAATCAATTCAAAGTTGGTTTTAAGCGTTTAGGTGTTGATGTTCGCTTTGCTGAAGATGCAGATCCAGCAAAAATTGAATCATTAATTGATGAAAATACAAAAGCGATTTATGCAGAAACGATAGGAAATCCGAGTTTTAATGTTCCAGATTTTGAAGCAATCGCTGCAATTGCACAAAAATATAACATTCCATTTATTGTGGATAATACGTTTGGTGTGGGCGGTTATATTTTCAAACCTTTAGAGCATGGAGCAAACGTTGTCGTAGAATCTGCAACAAAATGGATCGGTGGACACGGAACTTCTATCGGTGGAGTTATCGTGGATGGTGGAAATTATAATTGGGGTAATGGTAGATTTCCACAATTTTCTGAACCATCAGAAGGTTATCATGGTTTAGTTTTTTCCGATGTTTTTGGAGTGAATGGTCCTTTTGGTAATATTCAGTTTATTATTCGTGCCCGCGTCGAAGGTTTGCGCGATTTTGGTCCAGCAATTTCACCGTTCAATTCTTTTTTATTGTTACAAGGTTTAGAGACGTTGTCGTTAAGAGTTCAGAAACATTTGGACAATACGTTAGAAATTGCGCGTTGGTTAGAACTTCATCCGCAAGTTGAAAAAGTGAATTATCCTGGATTAATTACTTCTCCAAGTCATCATTTGGCAAAAAAATATTTGAAAAATGGTTTCGGAGCTGTTTTATCATTCCAAATTAAAGGTGATGCAGACAAAGCGAATCAATTTATTGATAGTTTAGAATTGATTAGTCATTTGGCAAATGTTGGCGATGCAAAATCGTTAATTATTCATCCTTCTGCAACAACTCATCAACAACTGAGCGATGATGAACAAAAATCTGCTGGAGTTTTTCCTGGTTTATTGCGTCTTTCTGTCGGAATTGAATATATTGATGATATCAAAAATGATCTTCAGCGAGCTTTTGATAAAATTAAGTAAACAAAGTATTATTAGCTATAAATTAATTCAGTGAATTTTTATCAATATAATTATACAAAGCCATTTCAATTAGAAAATGGTCAAATTCTCGAAAATTTAACCATTGCTTATCATACAGCGGGAACGTTGAATCCCGAAAAAAATAATATCATCTGGGTTTGTCATGCTTTAACGGCAAACTCGGATGTTTTTGATTGGTGGGCTGGTCTTTTTGGAGAAAATGAATTATTCAATCCAAAAGATCATTTTATTATTTGCGCCAATGTGATTGGTTCTAATTATGGAACGACAAATCCGTTGTCTACAAATCCTGAAACAAATTCGCCTTATTATCGAGATTTTCCTACAATTACGATAAAAGATATGGCAAATGCGCACCAATTGTTGGCAGATCATTTAGGAATTTCAACTATTCATTTATTAATAGGTGGTTCACTCGGTGGTCAACAAGCGTTAGAATTTACGTTACTTGATCAAGTTAAAGTGGATAATTTGGTTTTGTTGGCGACAAATGCGGTACATTCTCCATGGGGAATTGCGTTCAACGAATCGCAGCGTTTGGCTATCGAAGCCGATTCAACTTTTAACGATAAAATTGAGGATGGAGGAAGAAATGGATTGATTGCGGCGCGTACAATTGCGATGTTGTCTTATCGTACCTATATTATATATGAACAGAAGCAAAAAGACAAGGATTCTGTTTACAACGATTTCAAAGCGTCTTCTTATCAAAAATATCAAGGTGAAAAATTAGCAAATCGATTTAATGCACATTCATATTGGACACTTTCGAAAGCGATGGATTCACAAAATTTGGCTCGAAAGAGAGAGTCTTTAGAGAAATCATTGGCTCAAATTTCATCCAATACAATAGTTATAGGTATATCTTCGGATATATTATTTCCGCCAAGTGAGCAAAAATTTATAGCGAATCATATTTCAAATGCAAAATTCATCGAAATTGATTCTATTTTTGGACACGATGGTTTCTTGGTCGAATTACAAGAATTAAATACAATTTTGGAACATCTCGTATAATATTATGGAATGAATAATTATATGAAGCTCGATTTATTCGAGCTTTTTTTATTTATAAATAGATTCTACTTCGTAGAATTTCTCCCGAGTAGTTCCTTCAAAAGTATCCATTTTGCTTTTCTTTTGTTCAAGAAAAGCAAAACGTCTAATCATTTTCTGCGGTAAAAACGGGCTTTTATCTTTTAAAACCTCGTATCTCACTTCTCATATCTAAAAAAAACAAAAAATATTTTCCATTGTACCAGCGACTTAAGATTAGAATGTAAAATAAAAGTAAAGTATGTTTGGAAAAACGAATAATCCAGCCGTATATTTGCAACCGCAATACGAAAGACGAGTA